>DPWB01000070.1 GCA_003527885.1 Candidatus Competibacteraceae bacterium | reverse complement strand
TCTCTTTATTCTGCGTCTTATTTGTAAAGGATACGGCTCCCCCCCAGCCCTACACTAGATCGCTCGTCGGCAGCGTAAGATGTGTATAAGAGACAGCCGATGGCGTGACCCGCTATCAGGAGAGACCCTGTAGCGGCGTCGTCCTCAGCGTCAACCCGGAGCGAACCGGCGTCGGCGGCTTGCGCGATAGCGAGGTGAGCGCCTATCTGGATTCGGTGGAGCGCGATGTGTACCGGATCGCGGGACCGCGCCAGTCCCAGCAACTGGAAACCGTCAACGGTCATCTGACGATCCTGCGCCGGATCGTGGATTGATCACGCGGAACTCGCCCACGCCCGCCGCCCGCAAGGTGCGGGCCACCGCGTCGAGCGTGGCGAAGATGCGCGCTCCGCCGCGCTGCCGCTCCAGCGGTTCGCGCCGCTCCACGCCGCAACGGCTGTAGGTGATCCACACCGACCAACCGCCCGCCGCCTCTGGCATCGCGTCCACCTCCCGCACCGCGCCCGCTTCGATCAAGACCTTCAATTTCGGGATTTTCATCCATCAAATTTAGCGTTTTGATGAATCGAATATGCAAAAAAGATTGACCGGCCTTCCGAATCATCGATTTGTCATGACAATAACATGACAAATCGAGTAAACTGCCGTTTAAATTTTTGGAGCACGATCATGCCGACCATCACCCGTTCCGAGAAGCTGGATTTGCGGCTGACCCCGGCCGCCAAGCAATTGCTGCATGCCGCCGCCGCCGCCGAGCGGCGCTCGGTGAGCGAATTCGTGCTGGACAGCGCCTTGAGCCGGGCGGAGGAAACCTTGGCGGACCGGCGCTTCTTCGGGCTGGACGCCGAGCGTTGGGCGGCATTCCTGGCGGCGCTCGACGCCCCGCCGCGTCCCCTGCAGCGCCTGGAGCGGTTGTTTGCCGAGCCCAGCCTGTTCGAGGGCGGCAAGGCTCCATGACCGTTTTCGCCATCGAAAAGCTGGCGCGGCGGCATCCGGCGGAATCGTTCGACTGCGGGCAGCCTGCCCTCAATCGTTTTCTGGCCCGGTTTGCGCTCGCCAGCCAGCAGGCCAACGCCTCGCAGACCTATCGTCGGGTTGACCGATGCCGAGATCGTCGGGTTTTACACCATGGTCGTGAGCGAGGTGGCCGATGCCGATGCGCCGGAGCGGCTGACCAATGGGCTGGCCCGGCATCCCGTGCCGCTGATGCTGCTGGCGCGGCTGGCGGTCGAGCGTCGCGTTGGCGAGGCCGGGGCGTCGGGGCGGGTCTGCTGAAAGACGCGATGCGGCGGACGGTGCAAGCGGCCGAGATCGTCGGCGTTCGGGCGCTGGCCGCCCACGCCAAGGATGACGCCGCCCGCGCCTTTTACGCGCATTTCGGCTTCCTGGCGTCCCCCACCGATCCGCTGCATGTGTTCCTGCTGACCAAGGATTTGCGGCGGGTGACGAACGGACCGAAAGGAGGTGATGCCCGATGAATTAGCGACGGTGAAAGCCGGATTTTCCCGGATGCGCTCACGATTCAAGTCAACCCAAAAACGATGAAAAAACAGTGAAAACAGGACAACGACTCAAGTTGGTGGCGGGCGGGATCGCCGTGGTTTTATGCCTTTCGGCCCACGCGGGCAAACCCAAACCGGGCCATGACCACGACCGTGAAGACAGCAAAATCGAAGCGTGCTTCACCGCTTTCGAGGGCACGGTGCACTACCAGTTTTCGATCAAAGGGTACAAGCCCACCGACGGGGAAATCGGACCGTTCCAGGGCCGGGTGTTCGGCGCTCTGGTCGCCTGCGCGGGGCTGAACCAGTGGCCGCTCACGGCCACCGCGATCGAGGCCGGGGATCGCGTCGTTCTGGCTTTTCGCGCGATGACGGTCGATGCGGTCGGCTGCGGGGCGGTCGATTACCTCGTCGCGCTCGATGCGGGCACGCTGTCGGGACCCTTGCAGCTTCACAACGCCCGCAACCAGTTTGCCAACACGTCGACCTTCGTGCCGGCGCCCTGCGTGGAGCCGCCCTCGCCCGGCGCGCGCGGACCGGGCGGGGGAACCGGGCGCGGCGGCGCGGATTTGCACGGCAACGCGGCGCCCTGACCGGCCCGGCTTCGCTTCGCCGAAGCCGCCGACCGCCCGAACACCGAACATCCGGTGGTTACCGCTGTCGGGAAACGCTCGTTTTCCGACAGCGCCTCACGGCAGACGCGCCGGCCGCCCCTGCGCCGCGAGCAGCGCGACCGCCTTCTTGTCGAAGGACACGAAGGTTTCTCCGCCGAGCCAGCTCCCTTCGTGGGCGATGGCGCCATCGGCGAAATCGCCGCCCGCTTCGAGCACCGACAGGCCCGCTTCCACGGCGGGCCGGTTCATCGCCACGTTGGCTGCGGCCAGCAGGGCGCGAATCGCGGCGGCGACATCGGAAGGCGGGAAGCCGTAGACCCGGCGCAGCACCCACGCGAGCTCGCACAAACACGGCAGCGCGACGGCGATCAGATCGGCGTCGGCTAACAGCGCGGCGGCGATGTCCCCTTGGGCCGGGTCGTCGCGGACGACGGCGCGCACCAGGACGTTCGTGTCGACCGCGACCTTCATGCCTCGCCCGCCCAACCTCGCGCCGCGGCTTCGTCGATCTCTTCGAGGGTGGCGACGTTCCGCGTCCGGCCCGCGAGCAACCCGACGAAGCCGTCGATGGTGCCGGTCGGTCGGGCCGCCTTGAGCAGACCGCGACCGTCCGGCAGCAAATCCAGCTCGATCTTGTCCCCCGGCTTGATGCCGAGGTGGCGCAGCACGTCTTTCCGGAACGTCACCTGCCCCCGCGCGGTAACGGTCAACGTGGTCATGGCATGGCCCTCGTGGCTTCTCGATACCGCCATTATAATGCAAATTTGCATTAT
>DPWB01000053.1:2420-3947 GCA_003527885.1 Candidatus Competibacteraceae bacterium | reverse complement strand
CCGCTGCGCGACCGCTTCGGCATCGTCCACCGGCTGGAGTTTTACACGCCGGAGGAACTGACCGAGATCGTGGCCCGGTCGGCGCGGATTCTGGCTATCGAAACCGATTGTCCCGACGGCGCCACCGAGATAGGCCGGCGTTCGCGCGGCACGCCCCGCATCGCCAATCGCTTGTTGCGGCGGGTGCGGGATTTCGCGCAGGTGCGGGCGGCCGGGCGAATCACCGTGGAGGTGGCGCGACTGGCGCTCGATTTGTTGAAAGTGGACGAGCGCGGTTTCGACGAGCAGGACCGCCGGCTGCTGTGGCTGATGATCGACAAGTTCGGCGGCGGGCCGGTGGGCTTGGATACGCTGGCGGCGGCGCTGGGCGAGGAACGCGGCACCATCGAGGACGTGCTGGAGCCGTTTCTGATCCAACAGGGATTCCTGATGCGCACCCCGCGCGGCCGGGTGGCGACGGCGCACGCCTACCGCCATTTCGGCCTGACCCCGATCGGCAACCCGGCGGCCAGCGGTGATTTGTTCGGCGCCGCGCCGTAGCGGATCAGGGTTTGGCGGGCGCTGCCGGAGGGGCTTTGGTGGCTGGCGCGGCAGGGGCGCTATGAGCCGGAGGCTCGGTCGGAGCGGGAGTTTTGGGTGTGTTCGCCGGGGGTTCCGGCGCGGTGTCTTCGGCGTCTTCGACCTCTTCGGGCGCGACGGTTTCGGACGGCGGCGGCAAGCCCTCCACAGCGATTTCGTACTCGTCCACGCTGAGCGTGCCGTCGCTGTCGCCATCGGCGGCATCGAAATCCAAGCCTTCCACGATGGCCGCTTCGTCGGCGCTGATCAGGCCGTCGCCGTCGGTGTCGACTTCCTCGAAAGTCAACGGCGCCGCGGCGAAGGCGGGGGCGGCGACGAGCAGTAGAGCCGCTAAAAAGAACGTGCGCATCGAGATGTTCCTCTCCGGGTGCGTGCGATGGTTCAGCATCGGTTAAATGACGTTGGAGAATTCTAACGGAAGGTCGCTATGTTTGTCTGGCCCGTTCGGGTTTATTACGAAGACACCGACAGCGGCGGTGTCGTTTATTATGCCAATTACCTAAAATTCATGGAGCGCGCCCGCACCGAGTGGTTGCGCGCGCGCGGCTTGGAACAGGATGCGTTGCTCCAGGAGCAGCGGGTGATGTTTGCGGTGCGATCCCTGACCGTGGACTATCGTCGGCCGGCTCGTTTCAACGATCTGCTGGTGGTGAACAGCCGGATCGTGGAGGCAGGCGGGGCCAGTTTTCTGTTCGGGCAAACCATTCAACGCGACGCCTCCGCCGAAATCTTGTGTAGCGCGCGGGTCAGAGTCGCCTGTATCGATGCCGAGACTTTCCGGGTGCGCCGGGTTCCCCGGCAATTGAGGGAGACGAGGGGGGATTGTAGGTGACCCACGATTTATCGTTTTGGAGTTTGATCACCAACGCCAGCTTGATCGTCCAGTTGATCATGCTGCTGTTGGTGCTGGTTTCCTTGGGCTCGTGGTGGGTGATCGTCAAGAAGGGC
>DPWB01000053.1:372-2217 GCA_003527885.1 Candidatus Competibacteraceae bacterium | reverse complement strand
TGGTGGGTGATCGTCAAGAAGGGCTTGGTCCTGGAATCCGCCAAGCGGGCGGCGGATCAGTTCGAAGACGATTTCTGGTCGGGGACCGACCTGGCGACCCTGTACGCCCGCGTCAACCGCCAAAAAGAGGTGGTGTGGGGGATGGAAGCCATTTTTTTGGCCGGCTTTCAAGAGTTTCTGCGCTTGCGTTCGCAGCCGAACGTGGACCCGGAATCGGTGGTTAGCGGCGCCCAGCGGGCGATGCGAGCCGCCGGTTCGCGCGAGCTCGACGAGTTGGAAATGTATCTGTCGCTGTTGGCGACCACGGGCTCCACCAGTCCCTACATCGGTTTGTTCGGGACGGTCTGGGGCATCATGAACGCCTTTCGGGCGCTGGGGTTGGCGCAGCAGGCCACGCTGGCGCAGGTGGCGCCGGGCATCGCCGAGGCCTTGATCGCGACCGCGATGGGCTTGTTCGCGGCGATTCCGGCGGTGATTTTCTACAACCGCTACGCGCATGAGGTGGATCGGCTGGCCAACCGCTATGAAACCTTCATGGAGGAGTTTTCCAACATTCTCCAGCGCCAGTCCTACAATTTGCGCAAAAGCTATACCGACGCCGCCCGCGCCGCGGTTCAGCAGAGTTGAGCCATGGCCCGGCGCAGCTCGCACGGCCGCTTGAAGGCGGAAATCAATATCGTCCCGTACATCGACGTGATGTTGGTGTTGCTGGTCATTTTCATGGTCACCGCCCCTCTGCTCAATCAGGGCGTCGAAGTGGACTTGCCCAAGGCGGCCGCCGAGAAGATCGACACCAAGGATAAAGATACCGAGGTGCTGGTGCTGTCGGTGCAAAAAGGGGGGAGCTGCTATTTCAACATCGGCTCGGAAAAAGCCCAGACGGTGGATTGTGCGAATCTGGAGCCCCGCCTCACCAGCATCCGCGAGCGGCTGAGCCAGAAACCGCAACCTCCGGTGCTGGTCCGCGCGGATCGCGAGCTGAAATACGATGATGTCATCAAAGCGATGACGGTGTTACGGGAAGCGGGGGCCGCCAAGGTCGGCTTGTCGACGGCGCCGCCGAACGAACCGTCGGTTCGGCCCTAGTCGCGACCGATGCAACTGGCGCGTAACGCGAACTATCAGGACATCGTGGCAACGGTGGGCGCTGTTGCTATCCATGCTATCGTCCTGTTGTTTTTATTGCTCAACCTGAATATTACGACCAGCGCGTCGCGCCCCGAGCGAGCTGAGATCGAACCGATTCCGGCCGAAGTCGTGGACGAGGTGGCCATCCGGGAAGAATTGGAGCGGCTAGCGGCGGAAGAACGCCGCCGCCAACGGGAAGAAACGGAGCGACAAGCGCGACTGGCGCGGGCCGAACGGGAAGCCCGCGTGGCGGAAGAGCGGCGGCAGGCGGAAATACGGCGCCAGCAGCAGGAAGAAGCGCGGCGTGAAGCGGCCGAGGAAGCCCGGCAGCGGGTGGCGGAAGAGGACGCGAAACGGCAGGCGATCGCCGAGGAAGCTCGGCAGCGGGCGGCGGCCGAGGCGAAGCGGGAAGCGGCCGAGGAAGCCCGACAGCGGGCTGTGGAGACGCGCCGGCAAGCGGAAGTTGAGGCGAAGCGGGAAGCGGCCGAGGCGGTGCGACGGCAGGCTGAACTTGAGGCCAAACGGGAAACGGCCGAGGCAGCCAAACGACAAGCGACGGAACAGGCCAAGCGGGAAGCGGCCGAAGAGGCGCGGCGTCAAGCGGCTGTCGAGGCAAAACGCGAGGCGGCGACAGAAGTGCGGCGACAGGCGGCCATTGAAGCGAAACGGGAAGCGGCCATTGAAGCGAAGCGGGAAGCGGCCGAGGAAGCCCGGCAG
>DPWB01000053.1:0-202 GCA_003527885.1 Candidatus Competibacteraceae bacterium | reverse complement strand
AAGCGGCCGAGGAAGCCCGGCAGCAGGCGGCCGAGGCGAAGCGAGAAGCGGCGGCGGAAGCCCGCCGGCAAGCGGCGATCGACGCCAAGCGGGAGGCGGCCGAGGAAATGAAACGTCAGGCATCGGCGGAAGCGCGCCGGCAGGCGGCGGAACAGGCCAAGCGCGAAGCGGTCGAGGAGGCGAAGCGGGAAGCGGCGGCGGA
>DPWB01000366.1:692-3660 GCA_003527885.1 Candidatus Competibacteraceae bacterium | reverse complement strand
CGCCGCAATTCGCCCCGCTCGAAGGCCGCCATGAGTTCATCCTGATCGTTGAACACGATGGCGGGTGCTTCCACCACCCGATGTTCCGGCTTGACCGCCGAGGTTTTGATGACCGCCCGGCCCAGATTGCCGCTGAGCAGCTTCAGGCCACCATCGGGGCTGAACGGCCGGGCGGCAGGACGCACGATGTCTTCATCACCGCTCTGCGGCGGCGCCGGACGCCAGACGAGCGTGCCCTCAGCCAAAAACGGTTCTTGCCGATAGTGGGCCAGCCCTTCACCGGCGACGGTGAGGGTGTCGCCATGCACCAGTCCGGCATCCAGCAGTTGGCCGATCAAAAAGCCCATCCCCCCAGCAGCGTGGAACTGGTTCACGTCCGCCTTGCCGTTGGGATAAACCTTGGCCAGCAGCGGAATCACGGCAGACAAATCGCTGAAATCGTCCCAGTTGATGACGATACCGGCAGCATGGGCCATCGCTACCAGATGCATCGTGTGATTGGTCGAACCGCCGGTCGCCAGCAGACCGATGATACCGTTGACGATGGACCGTTCGTCCACTACCCGTCCGACCGGAATATAGTCCTGGCCGAGCGCGGTGATTTTCGCGGCCCGGCGCGCCGCCGCCTGGGTCAGTGTATCGCGTAGCGGCGTGTTGGGAGGGACAAAAGCCGATCCGGGCAGATGCAGACCCATGATTTCCATCAGCATCTGATTGGAGTTGGCGGTGCCGTAAAAGGTGCAGGTGCCCGGCGCGTGGTAAGACTGTGATTCCGATTCCAACAGCGCGTCACGACCGACCTTGCCTTCGGCGTACAACTGGCGAATTTTGGCTTTTTCGGCGTTGGGAAGACCGGACGGCATCGGCCCGCCGGGAACGAAAATCGCCGGTAAATGGCCAAAATGCAGCGCGCCGATCAGCAATCCCGGCACGATCTTGTCGCAGACGCCGAGGCAAAGCACGGCGTCAAACGTGTTGTGCGACAGCGCAACAGCGGTGGCCATCGCAATCACATCGCGCGAGAACAGCGACAACTCCATCCCTGGCTGGCCCTGAGTCACGCCGTCGCACATCGCCGGTACGCCGCCCGCGAATTGCGCCACCGCCCCTGCTTCCCGCGCCGCCTGCTTGATCAACGCCGGGAACCGCTCCAAGGGTTGATGGGCCGATAGCATGTCGTTGTAGGAAGACACGATGGCGATATTAGGCCAACGCGCCGCGCGCAAGACCGCTTTGTCGTCCGCTGGTGAAGCAGCGAAGGAGTGTGCCAGATTGGTGCAGGAGAGGCTTTTGCGTACCGGGCCGTTGGCCCGCGCTTGTTCGATTCGCGTTAAATAGGCGGCGCGAGTAGCCGCGCTGCGTTGGCGAATGCGCTCCGTGACCGCAGTAATCGTGGGATGAACAGCCATTATTTCTTCTCCTCTTGCAGGGGCGGCGGTGCCATCCCACCGGTTTTGCAGCCAACGGCGGCCAGGTCGCGCTGGAAGGCAGCGATGGCGCGATATTCCGCTTCGAGTTTGGTCGGGATTGCCAGATAAATCGGCAACAATTGCTGATAAACCGCCACGTTGCCGGTCATCGGTGTATGGCGGTGCATCGCGCCTACCATGCCGCCGATGGCGTTGAGTGAATTGATTCGGCCCAGCGCGTACAGCGCCAACACCGCCGCACCGAGGCAGGAACTCTCAAAGCTCTCCGGCACCACCACCTCGCGGTTAAAAATATCGGCCATCAGTTGCCGCCACAAGCCGGAACGGGCAAAGCCGCCGGTGGCTTTCATCGTCCGGGTCGGGCCGATCAACGCTTCCACAGCGGGCAAGATGCTGTAAAGGTTGAAAATGACCCCTTCCAACACTGCGCGAACCAGGTGCTCCTGGTGATGGTGCATCGCCAGCCCGAAAAAGGAACCGCGCAGATTGGCGTTCCACAGCGGCGCGCGTTCGCCGGTCAGATAGGGATGAAACAGCAAGCCTTCCGCACCGGGCGCAACCCGTTCCGCGATGCGGGTCAGCACTTCATACGGATCAATCCCTAACCGCTTGGCGGTTTCCACCACCGAGGCGGCCAGCTCGTCGCGCACCCAGCGAAACACAATACCACCGTTGTTGACCGGCCCGCCGATCACCCAATGTTGATCGGTCAGCGCATAACAGAAGGTGCGACCGGCAGGATCGGTCAGCGGCCGATCCACCACCGCCCGCAGCGCGCCACTGGTACCGATGGTGACGGCGACCTCACCCGGCCCAATGGCATTGACGCCAAGATTGGACAGTGCGCCGTCGTTGGCCCCGACCACGAACGGCGTGCTCGGTAATAAGCCCAGTTCCTGGGCCAGTTCCGGTTCCAGCCCGGATAAATGGAAGGTGGTCGCCACCGGCTCCGATAACCGCTCCGGCGTAACCCCAGCCAACTCCAGCGCCTCAGTGTCCCAATTCAATTGGGTCAGGTTGAACAGGCCGGTCGCCGAGGCGATGGAGTAATCCACCACGTAGCGTTTGAACAAGCGGAAGAAGACGTATTCCTTGATGCCGATGAAGCGCGCGGTGCGGGCAAACAACTCCGGTTGCTCGCGCCGTAACCAGACCAGCTTGGCCAACGGTGCCATCGGGTGGATCGGCGTGCCGGTACGCTGATAAATCGCCAGCCCGTTCCCGTCGTTTTTGATCCGCTCGGCCCATTCGGTCGCCCGACTGTCCGCCCAGGTGATGCTGCGGGTTAACGGCTTGCCAGCCCCGTCCACCGCAATCAGGCTGTGCATGGCGGCACTGAAGGATACGCCGATCACCTCCTCCGGCGCGGTTTGGGTTTTACGGACGACTTCCCGAAGGACGGTCAGCACCGCCGCATAAATCTCGTCCGGGTCTTGCTCTGCCACCACCGGACTGGGGGTCAGCAGCGGATAGCCGACCGCGTGATAGGCGAGCACCTTCCCATTGGGGTCGAAGGCGACCGCCTTGGTGCTGGTGGT
>DPWB01000366.1:0-373 GCA_003527885.1 Candidatus Competibacteraceae bacterium | reverse complement strand
GGTGGTGCCGATATCGACGCCGATAATGTACTTGGACATGGTTCGCTCCTTCCTTTTCTGGTTGGGCGTGCCGACACTGGACTGGCTCAGTTGGAAAAGGCCAGGCAAAGCGTGCCGGAATGGCGCGTACTCCGCCATCGGGCGGCTGGCTAGCCACCTACCAGATTGCCAGATCATTGCGACTGAACCAAACTGGAATTCAATTCTCTGACGAGCAGCTTGTGTCTCGCTTTCAACCGGACTGCGGCAAATGAAAATTCCCACGGTTAGCCCTGACGTGAAACTCTACCTGTCTCTTATACACATCTGACGCTGCCGACGAGCGATCTAGTGTAGATCTCGGTGGTCGCCGCATCATTTCAAAAAAAAAGAA
>DPWB01000251.1 GCA_003527885.1 Candidatus Competibacteraceae bacterium | reverse complement strand
TTGACGCCGGCCAGCTATACCGGCAATGCCGCCGCCCAGGCGCGCAAACTGTGAGCCGGCCTTTCCGAACGCGAGGTGACGGTGATATGGCGGACGACAACCAAAGCTTGACGACGACGACGCTTGACGGGGTGGACGACAGCCGCCGCGCCGTGTTGGATCTGCTCGGTGGGATGCGGCGCACCTTGTATCTGTACACGCCGCTGCTAAGGCCGGAACTCTACAACGATACCGGAGTGCTTTCCACCCTACGGACCTGTGTGATCAACCGGCCTAAAGTGCGTCTGCAACTGGTGCTGCCACCCGCGCGGGATTGGCGCAACGGCTGTCCGGGCTTGGTGCGGCTGGGCGAACGGCTGACATCCGCGCTGATCCTACGCACGCCGAACCGGCACGAATTGCCGGACCGGCCGGAGCTGGGGCAGGCCTTCATGATCGCCGATGAGCGGGCGCTGCTGCGTTTCAGCGATCCGCGCCACCTGACGGGGGTTTATGAGCCGCAACCGAGCGGACGCATGAAGGAACTGCTGGAGCTGTTCCACGAGGTCTGGAACCGGTCGCAAGCCGATCCCGATTTGCGCTGGTTGGGCGTTTAAGCCGCGCCGCCGCCCCAACGTTCCAGCAACTTCGACCGGTTCAGTTCGAGCCATTGCAGGGCGATGATCGGAGCGGCGGAGTTGATGCGCCCGGCCTGCAACAAATCCAGCGCTTCGGTGCGGGATACGACCCGCACCCGGATGTCTTCGTGCTCGGAGGCGAGCCCGTGTACGCCGCTGGCGACGCTTGCGGCATCGACCCGGCCGCAAAACAGGGTGATGCTTTCCGAAGTACCGCCCGGACTGACCAGATAACGGCAGATCGGCGCCAGTTCCAGCGGTACGCAGCCGGCTTCCTCCATCGTTTCGCGCCGGGCTACCTCCTCGGCGGTTTCGGCGGGGTCGTCCATGATGCCGGCGACGATTTCCAAAAGCCACGGGCCGACCGGGTAGTCTAGCGCCCCGATTCGGAACTGCTCTAGCAGGACCACCTGATCGGTGCCGGGGTCATAGAGCAAAACCGCGACAGCGTGGCCGCGCTCCAGACACTCGCGGCTCATTTCGCCGCTCCAGCCGCCGGCGAACAGTTCGTGGCGCAGCCGGTATTTTTCCATGCGGAAAAAGCCGCTGTAGCAAATGGACTTATCGAGCACTTCAAATTGATAATTCATCGGCGCTTCCCGCAGGGAGTAAAGAGAATGGACAGACCGGTTGCCCATTGTAATCTGGTGTGGAGGGCCGGCGCATGACACCCCGGCTGTCGAAGCGCATAACCTCGCGCCCGTGGCTCGGGCTCGCCCTGGTGTTGCTGTTGGGGGCTTGCTCGCGCCCACCTTCGCCGGAAACCGAAATCCGGGCGCTGGTCGCCGCCGCGGTCGCCGCCGCCGAGGAACGTAACGTCCGCGATCTGCGGGCCTTGATCGCGGAGGATTATGTCGACCGGCGCGGGCTCGACCGCAAGGCGGTCGAAAACCTGATCCGGCTGCATGTTCTGCGCCAGCAATCCATCCATCTGTTCACCCGAATGCGCCGCATCGAATTTCCCGAGTCGGAGCGGGCGCTGGCGAGCGTGGCGGTGGCCATGGCCGGTAAGCCCGTGCAGGACGCCGGCGCGTTGGTGGGATTGAACGCCGATCTGTACCGCTTCGAGCTGGAACTGGTCCGCTCTGGCCATAATGGCTGGCGGGTCCGCAGAGCTGACTGGGAGCCGGCTCGGCTGGACGATTTTTGGTAGTGAAGCGCCTCCGCTCAAAAAATCTGCCTCTGCTTCACTCGCTCTCAAGGATTGAGTCCGACAGCGTGAGCGCGAGCCGCTGTTTTCCGCGATCGGGCAGCCGCGTGAGCGGGTCTTGTCGGTAAAAGGCTTGGAGCTGCCGATAAACGGCGGGATAAACGTTATTGACCAGCGCGGGCGTTTCGAAGAAGGCTTCGCTGATCAGGGCGAAAAACTCACCGGGGCTTTCGGCGGCGTAGGGGTCCAGCACGGTCGGCTGGCCCCGATCCACTTCCCGGCACAGCCGCCGGTAAGCGGCGTTGAAGGCGCGGCTCCAATCCGCCACCGCCATGTTTCGGTGCAGCGGCGGCAAACCGTTGACCTCGCCGTTCAACATATCCAGCTTGTGGGCCATTTCGTGAATGACCACGTTCAGGCCCGGTTCGTCGCGGGTGTCGGCGATGTCGGCCCAGGACAGAATCACCGGGCCGCGCTCCCAGGCTTCGCCGATCAGGGGGCGGTGGACGCTGTGGACCAAGCCGAGCGGATCGGTATATTCGTGGCGGGCGAGAAACCCTTCGGGGTACAGGATGACCGACCGCCAGCCCCGGTAGTACTCCAGCCCCAGGTTGAGAATCGGCAGGCAGGCTTGGGCGGCGATCAGCGGCCCCATCTCCGGCGAGAGTGTCAACCCGCCGGCGGGCTCCAGCGCTTTCTCGGCCAGAAATAGGCTTGCCAGATCGTGCAACCGTCCCAGCTCCGGCGAGGTCAAACCGGCCAGCAGCGGCAGGTTCGCAACCGCCGTCCGCCACCGAACGTCGGGAATGCGCACGCGCGCCAGCCGTCGGGCGCGCAGCCAGTTTTTAAAAGTCGCCAACATGAAGACGGCGCTCGCGCTCGGGCGGTGATCGGACGTCTACTCGATCCGTTCGCCGCGCGCCTTGGCTTCCCGCACCCGCGCCAGATAGCGGTCCGACCAGCGCGCCAGGGCATAGATGGGATAACCGATCACCGTGACCGCCAGCAGAATGAAGACCATCAGGGCCACGGCTTTGGGCAGTCGCCCCCACCAGTGATTGACGAAATACACCAATCCCCAAACCAGCAAACCGGTGATGCCGAGCGAAACCACGATAGGAAGGACGTCATCGCGCCGCATGAGAACCTCGCTCGAAAAATAAAATCGCTTTACAAAACATTGGCCTTTCAATCCGGGCCACGGTGGCCGACGTTCAAAGGCCGCCATATCCGCCCGATCCGCGCTGACCGTCGGCCTTGGCCTATACTGTAATTTGGATGGCTTGAAAAAGCCGGTTTGGCCGCTGTCATGGCGCCCGCTATTCCCACTAGAGTTTTATAGCCCTATTATTTGCGGCTGAATTAACCGATGGGTTTCCGATTTGAAGTGATTTCGGTTTTCATGAAACGTTCGTTCTTTCTGGCTGTTCTGTACCTGATCATTGCGGCGATCTGGGTGGTGGGCTCCGATCAACTGATCCTCTGGTTGAGCCTCGATCCGGCGGCCAGCGCGCGTCTGCAAACGATCAAGGACTGGACCTTTGTCGTTGTGACAGCCCTGCTTCTGTATTTTCTACTCCGGTCGCCGGAAAACGAAAAACAGTCTGAAGCCCGTTTCGAGCTCTCCCCGCGCACCGACTGGCTACCGGCCATTTTATTCCTGTTGTTGGTCGTGGTGACCGTCATACCGGGGGTGCTGGCTTATCACGAGGTCGCCCGCCATTTTGGCCAAGCGGCGATCAACGCGCGGTTGTTGGCGTGGTTCAGCTTCATGCTGTTGTTTGCGCTGGCCGCCGGCACGACGGGCATCCTTTTTTGGTGGCGCGGCGCCAAGACGCGGTTTCTGGTGGAGCGCTTGCGCGGCGATCTGGAGCGGGCCGCGTTACGCCATCGTTTCGAAGTCTTGCTGCGGCAATCCCTGGATGTGGTCGTGCTCTTGGATGAGGATGGCACCATCATCGAAGTCAACGACCGCGTTCGGGAGTACTACGGTCGCACGCCCGAACAATTGCGCGGCCGTCACGTTCGGGAGCTGCGCTATCCGGATTGCCAAGAAACATTGACCGAGGATTACCGCCGCGTCGCCCAAACCGGCGGCGCCATTTTCGAAAGACTGCATTCGCGACAGGATGGCACGCCGTTTCCGGTGGAGATCAGCGCGCGCCCCCTCAGCGATCAAGACCGGCGCTATTTCCAATCGGTCGTTCGGGATATTTCCCAGCGCAAGCAGACCGAAGCCGCGCTGGCTGCCCAGGAACTGCGTTTTCGCGCCACCTTCGAACAGGCGGCGGTCGGCATGGCCCACGTCGCTCCCGAGGGGCGTTGGTTGCTGGTGAACGACTGCCTGTGCGCGATCCTGGGGTACTCACGTCGGGAGCTGCTGCAAAAAACCTTTCAGGAAATCACCCATCCCGATGATCTGGAAAAAGATATTTGGGTATCCGAGCAGCTGTTGACGGGCCAGATCCAAACCTACTCGATGGAAAAGCGCTACCTTCACCGGAGCGGGACCATCGTCTGGGTCAACCTTACGGTGTCGCTGTTACGGACCGCCGAAAATTGGCCGCATTACTTCATCGTGGTGATCGACGATATCACACCCCGCAAACGCATCGAGCAGCGTCTGGCCCGGATCAGTCGGTTCTATGCGGCGCTGAGCCTGACCAACCAAATCATTCTCCGCCAGGACCATACTGCGGACCAGTTGTTCGAGGAAGTCTGCCGGATTGCGGTGAAATGCGGCGAACTCAAGGGGGCCTGGATCGGCCTGCTGGACCCGACGACCCACCAGCTTCGGGTGGCGGCGGCTTTCGGCGAGTTGCGCGGTCGGTTGGTGTCGCTGGGAGAGCCGATCCAGGAAGGCTCCGCGTTGCCCTACCAACCGGCGCGCATGGTTTTAAGTGACGGCGCGCACTGGCTCGACAACGATCTGCTGCAAAATCGGAACGGAGAAACCGATTGGCAAATCCTGGTGGCGACCACCGGCGTCCGCGCGTGCGCCGCCTTTCCGCTAAAGCGCGCGGGCGCGGTGATCGGCGCGTTCAGCCTCTATGCGTCCGAGCCGGAGTTCTTCGACCCCGAACTGGTCAACTTGCTGGACAGCATGGTGGCCGATGTCTCCTTTGCCCTCGACAATCTGGACCGGGAACAACGGCGCCAGCGCGCCGAGGACGCCTTGCGGGGCGGTGAGGCTCGCTACCGAACTCTGTTCGAGGCGAATCCGGTTCCGATGTGGGTCTACGATGTGGCGACCTCGCGGTTTCTGGCGGTGAACGATGCCGCCATCGATCAATACGGTTACAGCCGCGAGGAGTTCTTGGGTATGAGCATCGCCGACATCCGTCCCAAGACGGATGTCGGGCGCTTGCTCGACCCTGTGACCTGGACCAGGGAGAGCCGGGATCGGCCGGGGCTTTGGAAGCACCGCCGGCGGGATGGCGCGGTGATCGAGGTCCACACCAAGTCTCACCTCATCGATTGGGGGGGCTGTCGCGCCCGAGTCGTCCTGGTCCAGCAGGTGACCGAACCGCGGCCGGCCCAACAGGAACCGCCGCTGGCCGTCATCGGCGAACGGTGCGCCGAGGGTATTCTGATCAGCGACCGGCAGAACCATATCCTGACGGTCAACCGCGCCTTTACCGAGATGACCGGCTACCCTCTGGAGGAGATACGGGGCCGCAATCCGCGGGTGCTGGCGTCGGGCCGCCACGACCGGAATTTTTTCCGGGTGATGTGGGAGTCGCTGGGGCGGCAAGGACACTGGCAGGGGAAAATTATCAACCGCCGCAAGAACGGCGAACTCTATCCCGAATGGTTGAGAATCACCGCGTTGCGCGACACCGAAAATCAGATCAGCCATTACATCGCCATCTTCAACGAGCTCTCGGTGCGCAAGACGAAGGAGCCGTTGGAAAATCAGCGCAGACGTTCTCACTAGTCGCGCGGCGCTTGGCGGATAAACTGACCAGGCGCGCTACCGAGCACTACACTTTAAAAACTGTCTCTTATACACATCTGACGCTGCCGACGAGCGATCTAGTGTAGATCTCGGTGGTCGCCGTATCATTAAAAAAAAAAAAAATAAAGAA
>DPWB01000353.1 GCA_003527885.1 Candidatus Competibacteraceae bacterium | reverse complement strand
CCCCGCCCTCTCTCTCTTTTTTTTTTTAATGATACGGCGCCCACCGAGATCTACACTAGATCGCTCGTCGGCAGCGTCAGATGTGTATAAGAGACAGGAACTGATCGAGCGTCTTGATCCCCGGCAAGCGAGCCGCCTTCACCCGGCGCTGGATCAGCGCCTCATCGCGACGAGCGACTTCCCCGACGACCAACGTTTCCAGAAAGCGGCCATGGCTCCAGGCTGCCTGCGCCGCCTCGCTACTGATCGCGGCATGATGTTTGGCGAAGAACGGCAACTGCAGGCGCGCCAGGCCCTGCTCCAGCAGGATCTCGGATTTCATGAGGGACTCCCATCGAGCGGCGGGACCGGATAGCGCGACAAGTCGGGCGGTGGCAATTCCAGGTCCAGCAAGTCCTGCCGGCGTGTCAAGTGCAGTGGGCTCGCTTCCGGCAACTGGCGCTGGCGAGCCTCGACCAGGTGCGCGATGTACTCGCTGCTGAACGCCTGGAAAGCCAGCGCATCGGCGATTGCCCGCAGCACCGGTGCTTCCCCGTGGATCTCGAGCAGCGCCAGAATCTTCTGCACGTGCGCGTCGGCATGAGCCCGCCGTTCGAGCAAACCGGCGTGATACGCCCTGGCTTCGGCGGATAGCGCCAGAAAGCGCGTCAGCGCGTGTTGCGCCCGCGCATGTCGGCGCTGCGCAAGCAGGGGCTTGGCATGATCCGGGTCCGCCTGCTCCTGATGGCGATCGAAGCAGCGGGCATGCCGTGCGATCAACTGCTCCTCGCGATAAACGCAGAGTCGATCCGGATACGCCTTGAGCACCACGGGACAACCGGCAAAGCGCGCCGGCACCGAATAACGATTGCCCTCGAAGGTCACCCGGAACTGGCGATCGGCGCGCGCCGTCAGCACCCTTCCGACATCAAAGGGACGCGGATTCACCGCCTGCAGGAAGGCGCGTTCCTCGGTCCACAGATCGACCGGACGGCGATGCGTCTCCCCATGCACGCGCACATTCGCCACCGTCTCCAGCCACAGCGCCGCCGCCGAGTTGAGCGCTGCGAACTCGGGCAGTTCGCGGCCTTGCAGGAAATTATGCTTGACGTACCCCACGCCGCGTTCGGCACGCCCCTTCTCATTGCCTCGGCAAACATTGCAGGCAACGATCTCGAAGCCGTAGTGGCGGGCGAAATCCAGATAGCGAGGGTTGAACACCGGCGGCTCGCCGCGCCGGTGCTGCACAACCCCGCAGCGCAGGTTGTCGATCATCACTTTCTTCGGGACACCGCCAAAGGCGTTGAAGGCATTGATCTGCGCCCCGAGGAAGAACTCCATCGTCTGCGCCAGGCTGAACTCGACGTACAACTGTCGGCTATAGGCGAGGACCATGACAAAGAACGACAGGCGACGCTGGGCCGAACCCACTGCCAAGGTGCCGAACTCGCCCCAATCGGCTTGTGCACATTCGCCGGGGGCGAAGGAGAGCGTCAGAAACGCTTCGCGCGGACGCGGGCGAACCAGGCGCACGTAGTCCTTGACGATGCTGATCCCGCCGGCGAACCCTTCCTCGCCCAAGCGCTGAAAGACCTGCTGGGCGGATAAGGGGTGCGCTTCCAGCCAGCGCACGATGCGGCCCTTGAACGGATCGAGCTGACTTGCACGTCTGGCGGTTTGCCGAGGGGCATACGGCCGGTCGATCCAGCGCCGGACAGTCTTGATATCGAGACCCAGTTCCTCGGCCAGTTGCGCGGGGGTGAGATGACGGGCCGCGCCGTCGCGGATGGCACACCAGGTGGCGTAATCGATCATGGCTGCGCTCCCGTCGATCCCTGCAGTACCGCCCGCAGATGCGCGAAGCGGTCAGCGATCGGCACCGGCGTTTCCAGGCTCAGGACCTGAACCAGCGGCGGCTCAAAGGCGATCAGGTCGAGTCCCAGCAGCGCATTGCGCGCGCGCGCCAGACGCGAAAGATCCAGGCCCAGCCGTCGCGCCAGTGCGGCGTCCGAGTAGTAGCTCAGGCCGTCGGCATCACCGACAGTGACCAGGAAGAGATACAGCGCCCAGGCGCCGACCTCAGCCCGCTCGATGTGATGCTCCTGCACCAGCCGGTGGTCGAGCCAGCTGAAATGCGCCGGCAACTCCCGCCGACGTTCCGGAACCAGCAAGCGTTTGCGAATGTTCATGGCGTCCTCCTTCGATATCCTCGCCTAGTTGTAGCAGACGATGGAGGATCGCCGCGATGTCCTCTTGCAACGGGCTATCCCACAAATGGGCAATAAGCCCAATGATTACAGTCGGTTGCCGGCTCAAGACATCTTGTAACGGTGCTGTGACGGGTTCCGGGGCGTTACAAGAAATCATCGAGGATTCAGAGGGTTGGGCCGGCAAGACTTCTTGTAACGCTTCAGAGCTCGGGGGCGGTTGCTCCCCCGTCGGCCCTCGCCGGCTGTAGCCCGGGTGTGCCGCACGCCACACCTGTACCCGGGCGACGGCTTGCGCGCCCATGAAATAGCCCCGATTCTCGGCTTTGGCCAGCCAACGCGCCTGGCTGGCCCGCTTGCTCGCCCCTTGGCACAAGGTGGCCGAGCAATACTGCTGGTGCCGTACGTTCCGCGCGTCCGGTTTGAACGACTTACCGCAATTCAGGCACTTACGCTCCGCTTCTCGACCCATCCCGAACCTCGCGACAGGAATTCACCCCGGCTATGGTGCGGCGTTGCCAAGCAATAACGAAGAAAACCGAAGAAGACGGAGGGAGCGGAAGAAGAGACAGCGGCGATAAGAAAAGCAGGAAGAAGATGCACGGCAACAGGGCGCTTCTTCACCAGATTCAAATCGTCAGGTTCAGACCACTTTCAGGTCGGCGGCGGCATGACAGGCTCATCGCCGCCATTTT
>DPWB01000273.1 GCA_003527885.1 Candidatus Competibacteraceae bacterium | reverse complement strand
CGTGTGCAGCTCTCGTGTGCTGGCGGTTTTTTTTTTTTTTTTTTCAAGCAGAAGACGGCATACGAGATCTAGTACGGTCTCGTGGGCTCGGAGATGTGTATAAGAGACAGGTTCTGGCCCGGCTGGCGGATTTTCCGGGACCGGTGGTGCTGGCGGTCAACAAGGTGGATCGGATCGCCGATAAAACCCGGCTGCTGCCGTTTCTTGAGGAAATGGCGCGCAAGCGGGCGTTTGGCGGGGTGGTGCCGCTGGCGGCGCGGCAAGGCGACAACGTGGCGGCGTTGGAGCGGGTCATCGCCGGCCTGCTACCCGTGGGCGAACGGCTGTTCCCGGAAGATCAGGTCACCACCGCCAGCGAGCGGTTTCTGGCGGCCGAACTGGTCCGTGAAAAACTGACCCGGTTGCTGCGCGAAGAATTGCCGTACGCCCTGACGGTGGACATCGAGCGCTTCGTCGAGGAAGGGCGGTTGACGCGCATCAGCGCGGTGATCTGGGTAGAGCGCGAGACCCAAAAGGGCATCGTGATCGGGGAGGGCGGAGCGACGCTGCGCGAGGCCGGCCGGCAGGCCCGCCAAGCGTTGGAGCGCCTGCTCGACCGTAAGGTGTTCCTGCAAACCTGGGTCAAGGTGCGTGAGGGTTGGTCCGACGACGAACGGGCTTTGCGCAGCCTGGGTTATGGCGATCCAGGGACGGTTTGAGCCGCTGCCGCCGGATTACGCCCCATGCGCGTGTCGCTCCAGCCGGCCTTCATTCTGCACCGTCGCCCTTATCTCAACAGCAGCTTGCTGCTGGAAGCGCTCAGTCGCGACCACGGCCGCTCGGGGCTGGTGGCGCGCGGCGCCATGTCCGTCCGCTCGCGCCTGAAGGGGCTGTTGCAGCCGTTTGCACCGCTGCTGTTGTCTTGGAGCGGCGCCGGGGAGCTGGCGACGCTGACGGCCGCCGAAGAGGCGGGGCGTCCCGCGCCACTGCCGGCGGATCGGGTGCTGGCCGGCCTTTACGCCAACGAGTTGCTGGTGCGGCTGCTGCCCCGGCACGATCCTCAGCCGGGCTCGTTCCACGCCTACGAAACCCTGCTGGGCGAGCTGGTCGCGGCGCCCGGCGCGGAGCCTCCGTTACGGCGTTTCGAGAAGGCGCTGCTGCAAGAGTTGGGCTACGGTCTCAGCTTGGATCGCGAAGCCGCCGGCGGAGGGCCGATCATCGCCGAACAGCGTTATCGCTATGTGCTGGACCGGGGGCCGCTGCTCGCCACTCGGGTGGAGACCGGCGTCCCGATCTCCGGTCGGAGCTTGCTGGCCTTGCGCGACGGCATCCCGGACGACTCCGCCGTGCTGAAGGAAATCAAACGCTTGACCCGCGCCGCGCTGGCCCAGCAGCTGGGCGGGCGGGTATTGAAAACCCGCGAGCTTTATCGGGCGAGGCGGGAGCCGGAATGAGGGGAGGTCGCTTCAGCGGACCCTACGCACAGCGTTGCAGGATGGCCTTGGTTTCGGTCGCCGTCAGGCGCGGGCCCCGCTGGGTCACCAGTTTGGCGGAAGCCGCCGCCGCCAGCGCGCCCGCCCGTCGGTGGTCCCAGCCTTGGCCGCGACCGTAGAGGAACGCCCCGGCGAACAGGTCCCCCGCGCCGACGGTATCCACCGCTTTCACGGGTACCGGAGCGATATCGAGCAAGGTCCGACCGTCCCAAACCAGCGCCCCCTTGGGACCTCGGGTAACGACAAACTCCTTGCCGAGCGTTTTCAGATACTCGACCGCGCCGGCGATCTCCGCGAGACCCGCCATGCCCTTGGCCTCGTCCTCGTTGGCAAACAGCAGATCCACGCCCGCGCCGATCATCTCCAGCAAGCCGGTTTTGAAAAACCGCACCATGTTGGGATCGGACAGGGAGATAGCGGTCTTCACGCCGGCCGCCTCGGCGAGGCGTTTGGCGTTGAGGCAGGCCCGGCGCGCGGTCTCGGAGGTGACCAGATAGCCTTCCATGTAAAAATAACCCGAATCGCGCAGGGCCTCTTCGACCACTTCTTTATGGGAGAGCCCGCCGCTGATACCGAGGAAGGTGCAGAGGGTGCGGTCGCTGTCCGGGGTGACCAGGACCACGCAACGACCGGTATGGCCGGGCTCCTTTTCGGTATGGTGGTTGGTGGCCACGCCGCCGTCGAGCAAGTCTTTCATATAGAAGTGGCCGAGTTCGTCGTCCGCCACCTTGCAGGAATAGAAGCTGGCGCCGCCAAACTGGCTGACCGCGATCATCGAATTGGCCGCCGATCCACCCGAGCCGCGCTGGTGGGGGCGAGCGGCCAAGCGGTTCATTATCCGCAACTGCTGTTCGTCATCCACCAGCGTCATCACCCCTTTGTCGAGGCCGAGCGCCGCCAGATCGGCGAGCTCCACCCCATATTCCATATCGACCAGCGCGTTGCCGATCCCGTAAACATCATACTTGGCCATCATGCCCCCACCGTCGAGCGATAAAAGATCGATTATACGTGGATCGCCACCCTGAGCGCCGCCCGCACCGGTTCCAGGCCGCCGGCATCAAGGGGTGTGCGGAATCTCGGTGGCCCGAGGCGGCCAACGACGGTCGCGCGGAGGCCGGAGCTCGAAAACATTTCCAATAATGCGTTGGTCCAGTACGATTTGCTGGAACCGGAAACAGCGCGAGCGATCCATAGAAACGTAATTCTTTCTCACAGCGGTCGTTTCGCTGTTCCAGGCTGGTAAAATCCAGGAAACTCAGCTTCAGGGATTGCTCGATCTGGCAAGTGTCACCGCCCAACTGGTGGGGCAGGCAAGCGGCGATTCGCAACTGCTCGACGGCCGCCGATGGCGCGCCAGAGGGGGCGGCGAGGCGACCAAGACGCTTCGGGGGTGGCTGGGCTGCGCGCGCCGGATTCCAGTTCAGGAAAACCCAAGGATAAGGCAGAATGATCGAGAGAGGCCAAGCGTCTTGAGGATCGACCGGAACAGATATGGCTACAGGTAAAACACCCCGCAATTCCAAAAAAGGCCTGGAACGGAGCATCCGCTCGCTGTTCTCG
>DPWB01000185.1:2484-2852 GCA_003527885.1 Candidatus Competibacteraceae bacterium | reverse complement strand
CACCGTATGCTTCCCTACGGCAAGATCGAAGTCGCTCCGACCAAGCCGCTGGCCAACCAGCGCGATCTGGCGCTGGCCTACTCACCGGGCGTCGCCGCCGCCTGCGAGGCGATCGTCGAGGACCCGCGCGAGGTGTCCACCGTCACCGCGCGCGGCAACCTGGTGGCGGTCATCACCAACGGCACCGCCGTGCTCGGCCTGGGCGATATCGGCCCGCTGGCGGCCAAGCCGGTGATGGAAGGCAAAGGGGTCCTGTTCAAAAAATTTGCCGGCGTCGACGTGTTCGACATCGAAATCAGCGAGCGCGACCCCGATAAACTGGTCGAGATCATCGCCGGCCTGGAACCCACCTTCGGCGGCATCAACCT
>DPWB01000185.1:0-2200 GCA_003527885.1 Candidatus Competibacteraceae bacterium | reverse complement strand
CATCAACCTGGAAGACATCAAGGCCCCGGAATGCTTTTACATCGAGCGCCAGTTGCGCGAGCGGATGAAGATTCCGGTGTTTCACGACGATCAGCACGGCACCGCGATCATCACCGCCGCCGCCGTGCTCAACGCGCTGTCGCTGGTGGACAAGAACATCGCCGAGGTGCGGGTCGTCACCTCCGGCGCGGGCGCGGCGGGCATCGCCTGCCTGGACTTGCTGCTCGGTCTGGGTTTGCAGCGCAAAAATGTCATTGTGTGCGATAGCCAGGGCGTCATCCATCAAGGCCGCGGCAAGCTGGATGCGGAGAAAGCGGCTTACGCCGCCGACACCCCGGCGCGTACCTTGAGCGAGGCCATCGTCGGCGCGGATGTCTTTCTGGGCTTGTCCAAGGCCGGGGTTTTGACCGGCGAGATGGTGAAAACCATGGCCGACAAGCCCATCATCATGGCGCTGGCCAACCCGGTGCCCGAAATCATGCCGGAAGAGGCCAAGGCCGCGCGGCCCGACGCCATCATCGGCACCGGCCGCTCCGACTATCCCAACCAGGTCAACAACGTTTTGTGTTTCCCCTACATTTTCCGGGGCGCGCTGGACGTGGGCGCGACCACCATTAACAAGGCGATGCAACTGGCCTGCGTGCGCGCCTTGGCGGACCTCGCCCGCGAGCCGCACTCCCAAGAAGAAACCGCCGCTTACGGCGACCAGCCAATCACTTTCGGGCCGGAATACCTGATCCCCAAACCGTTCGAGCCGCGGCTGTTGCTCACGCTGCCGCTGGCGGTCGCCAAGGCGGCGATGGACAGCGGCGTGGCGACCCGGCCGATTCAGGACTTTGCCGCCTATCACACCACCTTGAGCCAGCGGGTCTATCGCTCCGGCCAGATCATGCGCCCGATCTTCGTGCGCGCCAAGGCCGACCGCAAGCGGGTGATTTACGCCCAGGCCGAGGAAGAACGGATGCTGTGGGCCATTCAAGGGGTGGTCGATGATGGTTTGGCCACACCCGTTCTGATCGGGCGGCGCGGACGGATCGAACAGCGCATCGCCGAGTTGGGCCTACGTATCTGTCCCGACCGGGATTTCGAGGTCATCGATCCCCAAAACAACCCTTACTACGAGGAATGCTGGCAGGAATACCATCAACTGCGCGGACGTTACGGCGTCGATCCCAACAAGGCACGGGTCCGGGTCAACACCCGCGCTACCGTGATCGGAGCATTGTTGCTGCGTCTCGGCTACGGCGATGCGCTGCTGTGCGGCTTGATCGGCGGTTATCCCGATCACATCAACTACATCTTGGACATCATCGGCCTGCGCGAGGGCGTGAAAACGCCGGCCGCCATGAACATGCTGATCACTTCGCACGGCCCCCTGTTTTTCTGCGACACCGACATCAACGCCGATCCGACCGCCGAGGAAATCGCCGACATCACCCTGCTGGCGGTGGAGGAGGTGGGTCGCTTCGTGGCGCCGAAGGTCGCGCTACTTTCCTATTCGAGTTTTGGGTCGCACAAATCGCCGCAAGCGCGCAAGATGGCGGAAGCCCTGCAACTGGTCCGCCAGCGGGCGCCAGATCTGGAAATCGACGGCGAAATGCGCGGTGACGCCGCATTGTCCGAGGAGCTGCGCAACCGGACCTTTTTGCATTCGCGGCTGAAAGGCGCGGCCAACCTGCTGATCATGCCCAACGCGGATGCGGCCAACATCTCTCACAACCTGCTGAAAGAAGTGACCAACGGGATCTCGGTGGGACCGATCACGCTCGGGCTGGCCAAGCCAGCGCATATCCTGACCCGCTCGGCCACGGCGCGACGGATCATCAACATGACCGCGATCGCCACGGTCGACGCCCAGGAATACGCGCTCCACTTGCGGAAGACCTGATGCTCGGCCGGCTTCTCTCCCGCTCGCGGGGGAGAAGCGCCAACCCCTGTCGGGGCGAACAAGCCGCCCGGCAGGCGGCCTGCGGCCGCGTCTGGATCGCGCCTAAAACAGCTCGACTTCTTCCTCGCCGCCGCCCGCGGCGCCGCCCGCCTTATTCTTGCGCTCCTCCATGGCCTGAACGTAGAGCTTCAGGGCTTGTTTGACGGTCTTGCCCTGCATGATAGCGTCGAACATCAGCCGCTCTTCTTCCATGGTGTAGCGGGATTTGATCTTCTCCTGCATCCCCATCCATTCGTAAGGGTTGTACAGCCG
>DPWB01000372.1 GCA_003527885.1 Candidatus Competibacteraceae bacterium | reverse complement strand
AGATGTGTATAAGAGACACGAACGACGCTGCGCCGACCTCGCGCCCGCAACTCCGGCCGATGCCAAAACCGGCGCCAAACCTGCCCGACAAGCCGCTTGGCCCACCGCGAACGACGCCTGCACCATCGACTCAGCCGCCTCCACCGTCGGTCAAATCGCCCGCTCCCGTGGTCGCCTCCGAACCGAACGATCCCGCCCGCCACCCGGAAAGGCCGCAGCGAAGCGGCTCAGAGGCGGGTCCCAGCCGCCGTAGCCGTTTGGACAGCAGCGCGTTATTGGGCCAAATCGCCAGCCTCGAAACGGCAGCCCAGCGGCGCGAGAATGCGACCGCGCGCGGCAAACGGGTCAATCCGCGAGACACCCAGTCCCCGGAAGGCTTTTATATCGCCGCCTGGGTGCGCAAGGTCGAACAAATCGGCGAAATGAATTTTCCCGATATTGCCCGCAAGCTGGACTTGAACGCTGGCCCGGTGTTGGATGTGTCCATCCGGGCGGACGGTTCCTTGCAAGAGGTGCGCGTGGTCCGTTCCTCCGGCAACGCCGAACTGGATCGCGCGGCGCAACGCATCGTCAAGCTCGGCGCGCCTTACGCCCCCTTTTCAGCGCAATTACGCCAGCATTACGATGTCTTATCCATTGCCCGCCCGTGGCGTTTTGAACCGGCCGGCCGGTTGCGCGCGCGCTGAGCGACGGGTAAAACCGGGTCAATTTTTTACTGGAAAGCGCCTGAAAGCACCATGTCCGCCGCTTGTCCCTTCTGCTCCCCGCCGCCGGAACGGCTCGTGGGCCAAACCGCGCGCGTTCTGGCGATCCCCGACGAATGGCCGGTTTCACCGGGACACACTCTGTTGTTGCCGCGCCGGCATGTGGTTTCGGTGGCTGGCTTGAACATCGTGGAATGGGTCGAACTGGGCCAATTGCTGACGGAAATCCGCGCGCTGCTGCTGGCGGAACTGCATCCTGACGGCTTCAGCGTCGGCATCGAGGAGGGTGCGGCGGGTCAGGCGGTGAGGCACCTGCACCTGCATCTGATCCCGCGCTATCGCGGCGACCAGCCCGATCCGCGCGGCGGCATCCACCGGATTTCTCCCGACAAGGCGCGCTATCGGCCGTGACAGCCGACGTCGCGGACGATTCGGTCAACACGTTGCAACGAGGCCCTGCCCGAGCCGACCGCCCCAGCACACCATGCGCCCGGACGCGGCCACCCGCGCCCGCTTGTCAAGCAACCGGTGAATTCCGATACTATGACCATGATTGAAACCACCTATCTGACCGACCAGTTCCTGATCGCGATGCCGACCCTGGCCGACCCGAACTTTTTTCAGACGGTGACGTATATCAGCGAGCACAACGCCAGCGGCGCGCTGGGACTGGTCATCAACCGACCGCTGGACTTGTCGCTCGGGCAACTGCTGGAACATCTGGAAATCGCCACCGACCGGCCCGATCTCGCCGCCCTGCCGGTCTATCAAGGCGGCCCGGTCCAACCGGAGCAAGGCTTCGTCATCCACAGTCCGGCCGGTCAATGGGGTGCGACCCTACACGTTACCGAGCACATCGGCATCACCACGTCCCGGGATATCCTGCAAGCGGTCGCCCGCGGCGAAGGGCCCCAATACCTGCTGGTCACTCTCGGCTACGCCGGCTGGGGGCCGGGCCAGTTGGAGCAGGAAATGGCGGACAACGCCTGGCTGTCGACCCCGGCCGATAGCGATATCCTGTTCCACAAGCCCAGCGACCAGCGTTGGGCCGCCGCCGCCGCCTTGTTGGGAATCGACCTGAATTTGCTGTCCGCCCATGTCGGCCACGCCTGACGGCGGTGCGGCCGGCGCGGCTCCGACCCACCGGATCGCGCTGGGTTTCGACTTCGGTCGGGCCCGCATCGGCGTCGCCATCGGTGAAGCGGTGACCGGCTCCGCCCGCCCCCTGCACACCTTGCCGGTCCGCCAGCAGCGCCCCGACTGGAACGCCATCGAGCGGATCATCGCCGAATGGCGACCGGACGTGTTGGTGATCGGGGTGCCGCGCCATGCCGACGATACCGCCAATGCCGTCACTGAGGCCGCCTTGCGCTTCAGCCGCCAGCTGCACGGGCGCTTTCGGCTGCCGGTGGCCACCATCGACGAGCGGCTATCATCCTGGGAGGCCGAACGGCGGCGCTCCGAGGCCGGCCACCGTCGCCGCGGCGCGGTCGCCTCCGACGCCGAAGCGGCGGCGGTCATTCTGGAAAGCTGGTTCAACCAACAACGGAATCCCCTCTCATGCGCGACGCCGAATTCCTGATCGAGGCCATGGCCGTACAACTGCGCGAGCTGCTGGCCCGGCGCGGCATCGCCGATCCGGCACTGGTCGGCATCCACACCGGCGGAGTTTGGGTCGCCGACCGCCTGCGCCAGCGGCTCGACGTGGTCGCGCCGCTGGGCAAACTCGACATTTCCTTCTACCGCGACGACTTCAGCCGGATTGGCGTCAACCCCCAGGTCCGCCCTTCGGAACTGCCGTTCGATGTGGACGACCGTCATCTGGTGTTGGTCGACGATGTGCTGTATACGGGCCGCACCATCCGCGCCGCGCTCAACGAGCTGTTCGATTACGGCCGGCCGGCTTCGGTGCTGCTGGCGGTGCTGGTGGATCGCGGCGGCCGGGAGCTGCCGATCGAAGCCCACGTCGCCGGCTCCCGGCTGGAGCTGCCGGCCGACAGCCACATCCAGCTGACCGGACCCGAACCCTTGCAACTGTTGCTTCGGAACGCCCCGTGAGCGCCGCCAACGTGCAGCTGGACTCTCAAGGCCGCTTGCTGCACTTCCTGACCGTGGAAGGGCTGAGCCGCCGTCATCTGACGGAGATTCTGGACACCGCCGAATCGTTGCACGGCGTGGCCGAGCGCCGGGTCAAGAAGCTGCCCACCCTGCACGGCAAGACCGTGGTCAACCTGTTTTTCGAGGCCAGCACCCGCACCCGCACCACGTTCGAACTGGCGGCCAAGCGGCTGTCGGCCGACGTGTTGACGCTCAATATCGCCACCTCGTCGGCCGTCAAGGGCGAAACCTTGCTCGACACCCTGCAAAACATCGAGGCGATGCAGTGCGACATGTTCGTGGTGCGCCACCAGCAAAGCGGCGCGGCCGAATTCATCGCCCGCCACGTCAAACCGCACATCGCGGTCTTGAACGCCGGCGACGGCCGCCACGCCCACCCCACCCAGGGGATGCTGGACGTGTTTACCATCCGCCGCCACAAACCGGATTTCGGCAACCTGCAAATCGCCATCGTCGGCGACATCCTGCATTCGCGGGTGGCGCGCTCGCTGATCCATGCCCTCAGCATTCTCGGCGCCGCCGAAATCCGGGTGGTCGCACCCCGCACCCTGTTGCCGGCCGAGGTAGAGAATCTGGGGGTGCGGGTGTTTCTCGACCCGCGCG
>DPWB01000239.1 GCA_003527885.1 Candidatus Competibacteraceae bacterium | reverse complement strand
GGTGCAAGCCACCCACCAACAGCGGCGGGCAGAACAGCAGAACGCCCCAGCGCCAACCCGCGGGCAATTCCCGCCATCCCAAGACCGCAATTGGGGCGGCGTACCACGTCCAGTAAGTGATGATTCGCAGCGTCCAGTTATGGTCCCGTAGCCACGGCGTCAGCAGCAGGAACAGGGCTCCCAGCGCCATCAGGATCACACAGGATTCCGCGAAAAATTCCAGATCCGAAACCGGTTTTTGAATCAATCGCCACAATCCGGTCAGAAACAGCGCGGCAAGCAGGATATTTCCGCCCTGATACCAGAGGATCTGCCACGGGTTGACCGCTCGATAAATAGACCCAAGCCATGTGTATTGCCAGAGCAAAGCCAGCCCGACCAGCCCCGCTATCAGCCACGGTAACAATGGCAACGCCAGGCCAGTGCGGAGCCGGCGAACCAGGGGCGGGCCGAGCTGGCGAGCCCGCAGCCCGTGCAAGACCCACAACGCGCCTACCGCGGCGACCGCCAACTCGCCGAAGAACACGACGGCTTGCGCGCCACGGATATGATTGGTGCGGATATCCAGCCAGAGCAGGGGATACCACATTTCGCCCAGCGCAAGACAAAGCGCCAGCCCTAGCAACAAAGCCGCCAACGCATCGTAACCCGAACGATGCTGGATGAAGCGACGCGCCCAAAACCCGCATACAAGCGCGGTCAGCACCACGAAACTCAAGATGTGGTAGCCGAAGCAAAGCACCCACAGTAGGAAAAACCCCGGGCCGCATGTGCCGCGCTCCCGCAAATGCCGATGCGCCAGCCACGCGCCAGCCACCGCCAACAACATGCCGAGCTGTTGCGGCCGGCCTTCCAGCCAGGGGCCGAGAAAATAACTGCCGGCAAACAGAAACGCCAAACAGCACCAAGCCGAGCGGACATCGTTCAGACCGATGCGATAGAACAGCCACAAACCCAGCGGCAAGACGAACGCGCTGTTCAGGGAGGCAACGGCGGCCACGAGCGCTCGGGTGGCCAGCCCGGTCCAGTCCCGCAGTTCGAGGATCAGCCCGGCATAGCCCGGCCCCGAGATCGGCCACGACCCCCCGCCATCCAGCCAGTCGAAGATTTTCAGATAATTCTGTTCGTCGGTCCCGCAGATCGGATAGCCCAAGACGCAACGCGCATAAACCGTCAGCGCCGCCGTCAGCGCCAGGAGCGCGAACAGCGGGGGGATCGAACGCTGAGCTTGCTGTTTCAATACAAATCTCGCAACGCGCCCAGCGCATAACCGCGTTCGTAAAACAGGCGGCTGATGCGCCGGCGAATCTCGCGCGGTGGAATCTGCCGCTGCTGCTGGATTGGCTGGCGTTTGCGACGCATCTTCGGAATGCCGCGCGCGAAGTCGCGGTACAGCCGGGCCACCACGCCGAGCTTGCCCTTGATGGTGTAACGCAGCAGGATGGCGACGTGCAGCACCACCATCCAGAACAGATTGCCGAGCAGAAAGCGGGTCGGGATGTCCTTGACCAGCACGAACAGCGAATTGCGAATGCCGTGATAGAGCACGAAATCGCTGTTGGGGCCGCCGCTGGAAACCGAGCCTTTGTGATAGACCAAGGCGTCCTCGGCGTAAGCCGCCCGATAGCCCAGCAACCCCGCC
Organism: Candidatus Competibacteraceae bacterium; assembly: GCA_003527885.1. Classification (GTDB taxonomy): domain Bacteria; phylum Pseudomonadota; class Gammaproteobacteria; order Competibacterales; family Competibacteraceae; genus Competibacter_A. The sequence continues at coordinate 2,778 of DPWB01000239.1, read as the reverse complement.
CGCCACGCCAGATCGGTGTCCTCGGCGTAACAGAAAAAGTGTTCGTCGAAATACTCGCCGGTCGCTTGGTGGATGTCGCGCAATAGCTCAGCCGTATACAGCGCGCAGTTGCCGCTGGGTCCGAGCAATGGGTCGTCGGGTGATTTTCGATTGGACGCCAGCCCGCATTTATAGAAAGTGATGCCCAGGTTGTCGATCTGGCTGCGATCCGCGTACTTCATGACCCGCGCCGCGACCATGGCGACTTGCTGAGAAGGATCGAGCCGCGCCAGCATGTGTTCCAGAAAGTCGGGCTCGACCACCGCATCGTTGTTGACCAGCAAAAAGAATTCGTAGCGATTGCTGGGAACCCATCGTTCGAACAAGCGGTTGTGCGCGCCGGTAAAGCCCAGATTCTGGGGAAACTCCGTGAAGTGGATCCGCTCGGGATGGCGGGCCACGTAGTCGCGCAGCTGGGCGACATCGGCGGCGCTGGAACCGTTATCCACCAGGAAAATATCGAAGGCAGGGGCGGTCACCCGCAACAGCGAGTCCAGACACTCCACGGTGTCGGCGGCGCGCCGGTAGTTGACCACGATGACCGCGATCATGCGGCGGCTCCAGCGGTCAGGCGTTGTTCGATCCAGGCCAGCGTGGCGCGCGCTTCGAGGCGGTGACAGTAGCGGGCGGCCGTGGTCAAGCCGCTGTCCGTCAGCTTCCGTCGGAGTGAAGGGTCGTCCAGCAGACGCAGGATAGCGGCGGTCATGGCCGCAGCCTGGCCGGGCGGCGTCAGCAGAGCGTTGTCTTCGTGGCGGGCGTATTCCAGCACGCCGCCGAGATCGGTCAGCACGCAGGCCGCGCCGCAGGCCATCGCCTCCAGCGCGCAGCGCCCGAAACCCTGAAATTCCGAGCCGTCCAGAAAGACGTCCGCTCCAGAATAGAGTTCGGCCAACCGATCTTGGCGGATGATCAAGCCTTCGTTGCGGAAGGGGAAGGGAATGCGCCAGCGATCCAGGAAGCGGTCGCCGAACAGCACGATTTCCACCTCGGGCCGGGCCTGCTTGACCGCCGCCAGCGCGGCGATGGTCGCCGGAAACCCCCGGCGCGGGGTGCCGGGCCGGGCCATGGCCAGCACCACCGGTTGCGGGCCGCGCGCGCGCGATCGCGGGTAGAATTGGCCCAGGTCCATCCCCAAGGGAATCTTGTGGCTGTCGTGGCCATCCTCCGCCAGCCGGCCACGCAGCCAGTCCGACATCACGATCCGGTGCGGCAGCAAGCGGTAACCGGCTTTCACCCGCTCCCGTTGCGCGATGGCCGTATCGGGAAAAAACCAGGGCTCGTAATCCTGAATCAAATAGCCGGCGGCGCGGGTCCGACCGGTTTGTAGCAGTTGGCGAACCCAGTCCACCGTGTTCCAGTGGGTGGCGAACACCAGGTCGCTATCGGGGCATTCGGCGAGCAGGGCGCGTGCGTTGCGATAGATCAACGGACGGGTGTAGAGCGGGCGCCAGTCGTGGATCAGCGGATCTTCGTAAAGCGCCGCCACCCGCGCTTCGACGCCGAGTCGGATCAGTTCGTTGACCAGTTGCAGCACCGACAGCACGCCGCCGGCCACCACCAGCCGATCCAGCACATAGGTCACGCGCAGCCGTCCGGGCGGCGTCAAACGCTGCGCCAGCGCCCGGCGTGGGCAAGGCCGGCGCGCGGTCGCCACCCGCAACGCGTGGCGGACGCTCAGACGGGCTAGTTTTTGCGGCGAGCGCCGGCCCCGCCATTCCGCCAGCAGTTCGCGGGCGCCTTGCCAGAGCGCCGGGGTCGGCTCCCACCGCGAAGGTAGGGCGAACAAGTGGCGCACCGGTCGCAGCGGGTCGGCGCGGCGGAACGCGCGGAATTGCCGTCGGTAGTCCTGACCCCAGCGCCGGTCGAACAGCCGTCGGTTGTGCAGGTAGCGGGCGTGACCGTCGCTGAACGAGCCGCCGCCGCGGTGGTAAACGTAGACAGCTTCCGCCACCACGGTGCGGAAGCCGGCAGCGATCAACCGCATACACAGGTCGGACTCCTCGCAATAGCCGTATCCGTAACTGGGATCAAATAAACCCACTTGTTTCAGGGCGCTGCGGCGCAGCAACAGGCAAAAGCCGACCCCGGTGACGACATCGTGACAGCGGCCTTGGCGCTGGCTCGCCAGATACCCGTTCATCGCCAGAAAGCTGGTGCCGGGCGCCATCGGCAAGTCGATGTTGTCGGCGCGGTTGCTGAGCGGGTTGACCGCCGCGATGCGAGGATCGCCTTCGGCGCAGGCCAGCAAGCGCTCCAGCCAGCCCGGACTGACCAGCACATCGCTGTTCAGCAGCACCACATAAGCGGAATCGCCCCGAGCCATCGCCTGGTTGCAGGTGGCCAGAAAGCCGAGATTCTCGTCCTGCCGCCGCAGCGTGATCCATCGAGGCTCGGCGGCGGCGCGCTCGCGCAGCCAAGCGGCGGTGACCGGATCGCTGGCGTCGTCCACGATCGAAAGCCGGCTGGCGCGGCGCGACGTATAGGCCAGCACCGCGTCTAGGCCATCGCGCAACAGGCTCAGGCCGTTGTGAACCGGTAGGATGATCTCGGTCATCGGCATTTGCATTTACAGCATTCCGAAGTCTTCGCGATCCAGCGGAAGATTGATGTTGTAGTACGGGTCGCCATCGCGCAGGATGGCGGCTGTCTCTTATACACATCTCCGAGCCCACGAGACCGTACTAGATCTCGTATGCCGTCTTCTGCTTGAAAAAAAAAAACAAAACATACACATGGACG
>DPWB01000009.1 GCA_003527885.1 Candidatus Competibacteraceae bacterium | reverse complement strand
GGACTGCTTGATGTACGAAAACAGGACGTTGTCCTTCCAGTCATCGTGCTTGAAGCGCTTGTCGCCCTTGGGCTCGCGCACCACCGCCTCCAGCGGCTGGCCGCCGAACATCGCGGGAAGCGCCTTCTGCCACAGCTCCAGGTAGTTCTGCCAAAGGTTCGCCTGGGCCTGGGCCAGTTTGGCGGGGTCGGCCAGCATCTTTTGGGTCAGTTCCATGAAGGACTTGCCCAAACTCATCTGATCCTGCATGTCAAAAGCGCCATCGTTTTTCTGGCGGTTCAAAAATTCCTTGACGATGACTTGGCTTTTCTCGGCGATGTGGGAAAAGAGATCGGCCATCTCTTTCGGATCGGGCATTTTCAGCTCGGGCAATTTAAGTTCGGTTTTACTTTGCTCGGCCATGAATCACTCCTCAGGCGTTATGGTGGTTTGCTCGGCAGGAAGTTATTTTAGCGACATTGGATGCGGAGGGACAGCAGCGTGACCGCGATAAGCGCAAAACGGACAGACCATGCGGCCGTGCCGCATGGTCTGTCCGAAAAACAGTTAGAGCGTGGAGCGTTCGCTTACTTGGCGGCAACCAGGGTCTTCAGCTCTTGCAGGCTCTCGGTGACGCGCTTGTTGATGATCGCGAACGCCTCGGTGTTGGACTTGCTGACCATCTCGGCCAGTTCGCGCATGTTGGCCAGCGCCTGTTCGAAGGCCTTACGGACCAGCTCGGCCTGCCGGGTGGTCATTTCCTGGGGGTTGCTCGCGGCGCCGGCCAGCTGCTGCGCGACGGACGACACTTCGCCCATGGCTTGGCTCAAAATTTCAGCCTGCCGCTGCGCGACCGCTTGCATACCCTGCACGGCAGCTTGGTTGGCGGCGTTGAGCGCTTCGATGTTCTTGCGCTGCGCCGTCATGATGGCCTCCATGTCGAAGCCGGGAATCTTGACGTCGCCGAGCAGCTTGGTCATATCGTATTTGCTGAAATCGAACTTGCTGAAATCGACATTGGCGAAGGGGTTGAAAGGGTTGGTCGCGGACATGGTTTATCTCCAAACAGCATTTAGGTTGACAGTGTTTTGTGCAATGCAGCATCGATGGGCGTATTCTGCGCCTTACCGCTTCGAGAGTCAACAGGTTTTTTTGCAATGCAGCAATTTTCTTGGCGCTCTCAAGGGCTCCTTCCCAAGCTTTTAACGGCGATCTCGTAAACGTCCGGCGACAGCTCCACAACGGCCAGGATCCGCTCCAATTGCGCCCGCATGTTGCTTTGCCGTACCGGGTCGTACTTGCGCCAGCGGGTAAAGGCGGTGACCAAGCGCGCGGCGATCTGCGGGTTGAAGCGGTTTAACAGCACGATCTGGTCGGCGAGGAAAGTATAGCCACCGCCGTCGGCGGCGTGAAAGTGCCAGGGATTGGCTTGTGAAAAGGCGCCGATCAGAGCGCGGACCTTGTTGGGGTTGCGCAGGTTAAACGCTTCGTGGGCGGTCAGCGCCTCCACCACCGCCAGCGTTCCGGGCACGCTGGCGGTCGCTTGCAGGCTCAGCCATTTATCGACCACCAGCGCCTCAGCGCGCCAGCGGTCGTAAAACGCCGCCAGCGCCGCGCCGCGTTCGGGGTCTTCCGAGTTGGCCAACGGCGCCAGCGCGCCCAGTTGGTCGGTCATGTTGTCGGCGGAGCGGAATTGCTCCAGACACAGCGTCCGCGCCTCGCCATCGTCGAGCTGCATCAGATAATCCAGGCACACATTTTTGAGCGCCCGCCGGGCCATGGCGGCGGAATCGGCCCGATAGCCAGCCCGATCCCGGTCCCGCAAGGCGGCATAAGCGGCCAACAACGGCACCCGCAACCGCTCCGCCAGGGTCCGCCTTAGGAAGCCGTGGGCGGCGTGGATGCCATCCACATCCACTCGCTCCATTTGTTCGGCCAAGTAGCTTTGGCTGGGCAACGTCAGCACTTGGGCCAGCAGGGCGGGATCGGCGTCGGAACGCAGCGCTCGCTCGAAGGCGGCGCTGAACGATTCCGGCAGCGTCCACTCTCGCTGCAAGCGGCGCTCCTCGATCAAAGCCAAAAGCGTTCGGATCGCCAAGGTTTGGCCGGCGTCCCAGCGGTTGAAATCGTCGCTGTCGTGGGCCAGCCGGAAGCGCAGATCGGCGTCGCTTTCCTTGCCGGTCAACTTCACCGGCGCGGAAAACCCGCGCAACAGTGACGGGACCGGGCGGGCGGACACCTCCACGAACTGAAAGACGTGTTCCGCCTCCCGCAATTCCACCACGCGGGTCGTGGCTCCCGGTACACTTGTCGCGCTCTCTCCCGCCAACCGCAGCGGCATATCGCGCCCGTCGGCGCCCAAAAGACCTAGCGCCAGCGGGATGTGGAAAGGCGCTTTGTCGGGTTGTCCGGGGGTCGGCGGGCAGGATTGCCGCACCGTGAGGGTATAGCGGCGCGTTTCTGGATCGTAGTCGTCGCTCACGCTCAATTCCGGCGTACCCGCCTGCTGGTACCAGCGCTTGAATTGGCCGAGGTCGGCCTGGTTGGCGTCCGCCATCGCCGCCACGAAATCATCGCAAGTCACCGCTTGGCCGTCGTGGCGCCGGAAATACAGGTCCATGCCGCGCCGGAAGCCTTCCCGGCCGAGCAGCGTCTGGATCATCCGCACCACCTCGGCGCCTTTGTTGTAGACGGTGACGGTGTAGAAGTTATTGATCTCGATGTAGGAATCCGGCCGCACCGGATGGGCCATCGGGCCGGCGTCCTGCGGGAACTGACTGCCGCGCAGGATCCGCACGTCCTCGATCCGTTCGACCCCGCGCGAACCGAGATCGGCGGAAAATTCCTGATCGCGGAACACGGTCAGCCCTTCCTTGAGGCTGAGCTGGAACCAGTCCCGGCAAGTCACCCGGTTGCCGGTCCAGTTGTGGAAATATTCGTGACCGATCACTCCGAGAATGCCCCGATAGTCGGCGTCGGTGGCGGTCTCGGGCTTGGCCAGCACGTACTTGGTATTGAAGAGGTTGAGGCCCTTGTTCTCCATCGCCCCCATGTTGAAATCGCCGACCGCGACGATCTGGTATAAATCGAGATCGTATTCCAGCCCGAAGCGTTGCTCGTCCCAGGCCATGGCCTGTTTCAGCGACTGCATGGCGTGCTGGCACCGATCGAGATCGGCCGGCTCGACATAAATGCGCAGATCGACCGCACGGCCGGAACGGGTGAGGAACCGGTCTTCGATACAGCCCAGCCGACCCGCCACCAACGCGAACAGATAACAGGGCTTGGGAAAGGGATCATGCCAGGTGGCCCAGTGACGGCCGTCGTCCAGTTCGCCGCCGGCCACGCGATTGCCGTTGGACAGCAGCACCGGACAGCGCGACAGGTCCGCGACCAGGGTGGCGGTAAACACCGCCATCACGTCGGGGCGGTCGAGAAAGTAAGTGATCTTGCGGAAACCTTCCGCCTCGCATTGCGTGCAGAAATTGCCGCCGGACTGGTAAAGCCCTTCGAGGGAAGCGTTATCCTGCGGGCGGATCCGCGTCACCGCCGCCAGTTCGAAAGATTCCGGCGGATCGAACAGCGTCAGCCGGTCGGCCTCGACGTGATAGCGGTCGGCCGGCACCGGAACCCCATCCAGGGCCAGCGCCACCAGTTCAAGCCCCTGACCGTCCAGCACCAGCGGCGCGCCGGCCGGCGCGGTTTCCGAACGGGACAGCCGCAGCCGCGAACGCACCGTGGTGCTGTCCTCGCCCAACTCAAAGCGCAGTTCGATGGCGGGAATCCGGTAAGCGGGTGGCGCGTAATCGTGGAGATAGGTGGTTTTAGGCGTCTCGATCACCATGCGGGCAACTCTCTGGCGCGGTGGTTTCAATCGAGCCTTCAGGTCGGAAGGTCGACGCCGCGCGGTCGGACCTCGGACCCTCAAAACAACTCGCGCGATCCGCGCGCCGTTCCGATCCAGGGGCGGTCAGCGTCGCCGACGGCCGATCAGTGACTTCGACAAGAGACGTTCTTAAAACTTCATCTCTTCAAAAAACTTCTTGACCCCGTCCAACCAGCTTCCTTCTTGCGGGGTGTGGCGCTTGCCGCCGCCTTCCAGGGAATTGGCGAACTGCTGTAAAAGATCCTTTTGTTCCTTGGTGAGATTGACCGGGGTTTCGACGTTGACCCGGCACATCAGGTCGCCGACCGCGCCGCCGCGCACCGGTTTGACGCCTTTGCCGCGCACCCGGAACACCTTGCCGGTCTGGGTTTCCGCCGGGATCTTCAGGCTGACCCGCCCGTCCAGGGTAGGCACCTCCATGTCCCCGCCCAATGCGGCGGTGGTAAAGCCGATCGGCACTTCGCAATACAGATCGTTGGCCTCGCGGGTGAAGATCGGATGCGGCTTGACGCGAATTTGCACGTAGAGGTCGCCCGGCGAGCCACCCTGTTCGCCGTGTTCGCCCTCGCCGGCCAGCCGGATGCGGTCGCCGTTGTCCACACCCGCCGGCACCTTGACCGACAGCGCCTTTTGTTCCTCGACCCGGCCGCTGCCCCGGCAGGTCTCGCAGGGTTCCGGGATGATGGTGCCGCGCCCCTGACAGCGGGGACAGGTCTGCTGGATCGAGAAAAAGCCCTGCTGCATCCGCACCTGACCGACGCCCCGGCAGGTGTTGCATGTGGTCGGCTTGGTGCCCGGCTTGGCCCCGCTGCCCGCGCAGGCCGCGCAACCGACCAACGCCGGCACCCTGATCTTGGCGGTGGTGCCGAAGACGGCTTCCTCCAGCGTCAGGTCCAGGGTAAAGCGCAAGTCCGAACCCCGATAGCCTTGGCCACCCCCGCCACCGCGTCCGCCGCCGAAAATATCCCGGAACACCCCGCCGAAAATATCGCCCAGATCGGCCGCACCGCCGTAACCCCCGCCCGCCGACGCTTCCACGCCGGCGTGGCCAAACTGATCGTAGGCGACCCGTTTGCGCGAATCGGCCAGCACCTCATAAGCCTCCTTGGCTTCCTTGAAGTTGCTCTCGGCCACCTCGCCCGGATTGCGGTCGGGATGGTATTTCATCGCCAGCCGCCGGTAAGCCTGCCGGATTTCAGCTTCGCTCGCGTTGCGAGCCACACCGAGGATTTCGTAATAGTCGCGCTTGGACATGGTCTTCCGTTGTGGGCGTCCGTAAAGGGGTACCGGGCAAAAACCAAAAATCCGGGAACGCTTTCGCCTCCCCGGATGTCGAGTTTAACGCAATCGGGCCGCTTACTTCTTGACTTCCTCGAACTCGGCGTCCACCACGCCGTCATCGGCGGGCCTGTGACCCCCGCCGCCCGGTCCCGCCGGACCGCCGGGGCCACCTTCCGGTCCGCCGCCGGCCTGCGCGTACAACCGCTCGGCCAGCTTGCCGGACAGCTCCGCCAGGGTGCGGGTCTTGGCCTCGATGGCGTTCTTGTTGTCGGTCTTGGCGGTGGTGCGCAGATCGCTGATCGCCGCTTCGATCGGCCCGCGCTCGCTGCCCTCCACCTTGTCGCCCAAATCGCGCAAAGTTTTCTCGGTGCCGTGGATCAAGTTTTCGGCCTGGTTGCGGATGTTGACCAGCTCGTGGAACTTCTTGTCTTCCTCGGCGTGGGCCTCGGCATCGCCGACCATCCGCTTGATTTCTTCCTCCGACAAACCGGAGGACGCCTTGATCACGATGCGGTTTTCCTTGCCGGTGGCCTTGTC
>DPWB01000119.1 GCA_003527885.1 Candidatus Competibacteraceae bacterium | reverse complement strand
TCACGCTGTTTCCGCGTGACGACACCGATTCGGACCAGCTGCTGCGGCACGCCGACCAAGCCATGTATCAGGCCAAGGAAGCCGGCAAGAACCGCTTTCACCGGTTCGAAGCCGAACCGTAACGCCCTCAGTTTACCCGCCCTTCCGGCGGCGTTGCCATTGGGCCCCGTTCCTTGTCGTGTTCGATCATGGCGTAGGCGGAGTGATTGTGAATCGATTCGAAATTCTCCGACTCCACCGAATAAGCCGCCACCCGGTCGTCCTGGTTCAGCTTGGCGGCGATGTCGCGCACCATGTCCTCGACGAATTTCGGATTGTCGTAGGCGCGTTCGGTGACGTATTTCTCATCCGGCCTCTTGAGCAGCCCGTAAAGCTCGCAGGAGGCTTCTTTTTCCACCAGATCGATGATGTCCTCGATCCAGACGAAGCCGCGGGTGCGGACGTTGAGGGTGACGTGGGAGCGCTGGTTGTGCGCGCCGTAGCGGGAAATTTTCTTCGAGCAGGGACACAGGCTGGTCACCGGCACCACCACTTTCAAATTCATGGAGGGCTTGCCGTCACGGATTTCGCCGATGAAGGTCACCTCGTAATCCATCAGGCTCCGCACCCCCGACACCGGCGCCGCCTTGGTGACGAAATACGAAAAGGTCATCTCGATGTGTCCCGCTCCGGCTTCCAGCCGCCCGGTCATCTCCGTCAGCATATCCTTGAAAGAGTCCACCGAAATTTCCCGGCCGGGGACGTTCAATATCTCCACGAAGCGCGACATGTGCGTGCCTTTGAAATTGTGCGGCAGGTTCACGTACATGTTGAAGGTGGCGATGGTGTGCTGTTCGCCGCCGTTGCGGTCGCGGACCTTGACCGGATGGCGGATATCCTTGATGCCGACCTTGTTGATCGCCAACCGCCGGGTGTCGGTGCTGTTCTGTACGTCGGGAATAGCAACCACCGCCGATACGGCCGCGGGACTCATCGTCAATGGCTTCATGCAAATCCTCTCAGCAGCGCGCCTTCGTTCAAGAGATCGATAGCTGCACGTTTGTTCGTTCGGAGTGAATGGTAGCGAAAACCTCTGTTTGGATCAGCGATCCGGCCGTTAATTCCCGGGCATATCACTCAACTATCGAGAATAGGCGATCCGGTATGGGCCATAACCCAATCCGCCAGTTGGCGGAAGACACCCGCCGCGTCCAAACCGCAGTCCGCCAACAGTTCCCCGCGTTCGCCCTGATCGACGAAGCGGTCCGGCAGGCCGATATTGCGGATCGCGACCCGAAGCCCCCGCGCCGCCAGACACTCGTTCACCGCGCTGCCGGCGCCGCCGGCCACCGCGTTCTCTTCCAGCGTCACCAACCGGCGGTGCTCGGCCGCCACCTGCACCACGGTCGCCTCGTCCAGCGGCTTGATGAAACGCATGTTGACCACGGTAGCGTCCAGCCGCTCGGCCAGCGCCTCGGCGATTTCGACCATGCCGCCGAACGCCAGCAGCGCCAGCTCGCGCCCCCGCCGGCGGATTTCCGCCTTGCCGACCGGCAGCGCCCGCATCTGGCGTTGTGGGACCACGCCGGAACCCTTGCCGCGCGGATAGCGCACCGCCGCCGGCTGGTTCAATTGAAAGCCGGTATACAGCATTTGCCGGCATTCGTTCTCGTCGGCCGGGGCCATCACCACCAAATTGGGAATGCAACGCAGGAAGCTGTAATCGAAGCTGCCGGCGTGGGTCGGCCCGTCCGGCCCCACCAGTCCGGCGCGGTCGATGGCGAACAACACCGGTAGATTCTGCAAGGCGACATCGTGAATCAACTGGTCGTAAGCGCGCTGGAGAAAGGTGGAGTAAATCGCCACCACCGGTTTGAGCCCGTCGCAGGCCAGGCCGGCGGCCAAGGTGACCGCGTGCTGCTCGGCGATGGCGACATCGAAATACCGGTCGGGAAAGCGCTCGGAAAACTCCACCAAGCCCGACCCTTCGCGCATTGCCGGGGTAATGCCGACCAGCCGTTCGTCCCGCTCGGCCATGTCGCACAGCCACTCGCTGAAAATCTGGGTGTAGGTCGGCCCGCCGCCGGGCTTGGCGGGCTTGAGGCCGAGCGCCGGATCGAACACCCCGACGCCGTGGTAGCCCACCGGTTCGTCCTCGGCCAACTTGTAACCCTTGCCCTTGCGCGTCACCACGTGCAGCAAGCGCGGGCCGTCGAGCGCCCGCAGGTTGCGCAAGGTCCGCACCAAGGTCGGCAGATCGTGGCCGTCCACCGGCCCGAAGTAGTTGAAGCCCAATTCCTCGAACAGGGTGCCGCCCGGCGCGAACATCCCCTTGACGTGCTCCTCGGCGAGCCGGGCCACTTCCAGCACCGGCGGCGGCATGTGGCTCAGCACCTTCTTGCCGCCTTCCCTCATGCTGGAAAACAGCTGGCCCGACAGCAGCTTGGTCAGATGCGCCGACAACGCGCCCACGTTCGGCGAGATCGACATTTCGTTGTCGTTGAGCACCACCAGCAGATCGGTCTTGAGATGGCCGGCATGGTTGAGCGCCTCGAAGGCCATGCCGGCGGTCATGGCGCCGTCGCCGATCACCGCCACCACCTTGCGCTCCGCCCCCGCCCGCTCGGCGGCGAGCGCCATGCCCAGCGCGGCGCTCAGCGAGGTACTGGAATGGCCGACCCCGAAGGTGTCATACGCGCTCTCGCAGCGCTTGGGGAAGCCGGAGACGCCGCCCTTGCGGCGCAGGGTCCCCATGCGGGCGCGCCGCCCGGTCAAGATCTTGTGCGGGTAGGTTTGATGGCCCACATCCCACACCAGCCGGTCTTCGGGGGTATTGAAGACATAGTGCAGCGCGATGGTGAGTTCCACGGTGCCGAGGTTGGCGGCGAAATGGCCGCCCGTTTTGGCCACGGTCTGGATCAGAAACTCGCGCAGTTCGCAAGCCAGCGCCGGCAACCGCGCCTCCGGCAGCTTGCGCAAGTCCGGGGGCGTGTCGATCTGTTCCAGCAGCGGAAAAGCGGTTCCGGGGGTCATCGCGGTCAGGTCCGTACCGGTTAGCGGCATGATGAGAGGATGGGTGATGACTGCCATGAGCCTCGTGATCCGGCCGATGGCGGCCGGCTTCAGCAAGCTCGTTCGACGATGTAATGGGCGATCCAGCGCAGCGGTTCGGCCTCGCTTCCGAACGGCTCCAAACTCGCCAGCGCGTCCTGATGCAGCGCGCGCGCGTGGTCGCGGGAACCGTCCAAGCCCAACACCGAAGGATAAGTCGGCTTGGCGTGCGCCCGATCCGCGCCGGCGGCCTTGCCGAGCGTGGCCGTATCGCCGATCACGTCGAGGATGTCATCGCGGATTTGAAAAGCCAGGCCGATGCACTTGGCATAATGATCGAGCTGTTCCAGCAAGCGCGGCTCGACCTGCGCTTGACTGAGCGCTCCCAGCAATACGCTGGCGCGGATCAGCGCGCCGGTTTTGTGAATGTGCATGTTCTCCAACTCGGCCAAGGTCAGTTCCTGGCCGACCGCCGCCAGATCGATGGCCTGACCGCCCGCCATGCCGCGCGAGCCCGCCGCTTGCGCCAGCACCCCCAACATCCGCAAGCGGACCGCGGGAGCCTGGGCCATGCCCTCGTCCTGGCAGAGCACCTGGAAAGCCAGCGCTTGCAAGGCATCGCCGGCCAGGATCGCCAGCGCTTCGCCGCAGGCTTTATGGCAGCTCGGCCGACCGTGGCGCAGATCGTCGTCGTCCATGGCCGGCAGGTCGTCGTGGATCAGGGAATAGGCGTGGATGAACTCCACCGCGCAGGCGGGGCCGTCCAGGGATTCCAAGGCCGCCCCGACCGCCGCGCCGGCCGAGTAGACCAGCACCGGGCGGATGCGCTTGCCGCCGCCCAACACGGCGTAGCGCATGGCCTGATGCAGCGCGCCGGGATGCAGGTCGGCGCCCGGCAGTCGGGCGTCGAGGGCTCGTTCGGCGCGGGCCTGGTAGTTCTTGACGATGGTTTCGACCATGCGCGTCAACCGGCCGTTTCGTCGAACGGCACAATTTCCAACACGCCGTCCCGCTCGGCCAGGCGGGAGACCGTCCGCTCCGCCGCTTGGAGGGCGTTTTGACAGGTTCGCACCAAACCCACACCCTGTTCGAAGCGTTGCAGCGCTTCTTCCAGGCTCAATTCGCCCTGTTCGAGTTGCCCGACCAGCGCCTCCAACTCCATCAAAGCCGCTTCGAAAGAAATAGGGGATTGTTTCTTGACCGTCATTCCCGCCCGTCCGATTTTACTTGGGGCCTACGTTACCTTGCGGCCGGCGCACGGTCAATTTCGCGATGGGCTTTGCCAGGAAAGCCGCCGAGACCCGACCGCTGCCGCCGCCTTTCGAAAAGCCGGATGCGGGCAAGTCCGTTCACCGAGCCGACCCGTTGCTTGCGGCGGACCCATCGGGCCGCCACCGTCTCGCGACCGACGGCGACGCCGCTAGGCGTCCGGCTCATCCTGACGGGTGAAACGCACGATACGACGCCGGTCCTGTTTGGTGGGACGGGTGGACGGTTGCGGGAAGGCGGGGGACTGCAGGCGGCGCTGTTCGCCGAGTTGCTCGCGCCGCAAGCGGCTTTCGGCGGCTTCCTCGTAAAGCAGGATGGCTTCTCGGGCGGGACCGCGCCGGTCGCTGAGCGCCCTTACCGTGATGAGGTATTCATCCGGCCCGCGCTGGATGCGCAGCATTTCGCCGATTCGGACCGCGTGCGCCGGTTTGCTCCGCTGGCCGCCAACGTGGACCTTGCCGCCGGCGACCGCCTCGGCCGCCAGGCTTCGCGTCTTGAAAAACCGCGCGGCCCACAGCCATTTATCGAGTCGGACCCGGCTTTCCGCGCCGGCGACAACGGCGTGCCGGACAGCGCTCTCTCCGGCCTCATCACCGGTCATGGCTGGCGCGCCCGCCGTTTCCCGATCCGGCCAACGGCCGGCTAGCGCGGCGAACTAGGGCGCTGGTCCTCATCGGGCAACGTGATATTCAACTCCAAAACCTCGTAGCCGCCTTCGCGATCCAGATGCACCTTGACCTGGCTTTGATCGATCGGCACATATTTACGCACCACCTCCAGCAGTTCCTTTTTGAGCGCCGGCAGATAATCGGGGCTGCCGCGCCGGCTGCTGCCCCGCTCGTGCGCCACGATGATCTGCAACCGCTCCTTGGCCAGCGCGGCCGACTTGTTGGGAGGCGTCCGAAAATAATCTAACAGGCCCATGGCTTAGCCTCCGCCAAACAGGCGCTTCAAAAACCCCTTCTTCGGAATGTCGATGAACCGGTGCGGCAATTCCTTGCCCAGAAACCGGTCGACCAAATCGGCATACGCGGCGCCCGCGTCGCTGCCGTCTTCCAAAATGACGGGGACGCCGGCATTGGAGGACTGCAAGACCGCCGGCGATTCGGGAATCACGCCCAACAGGGGAATGCCCAGAATTTCCAACACGTCCTGAATGCTCAACATGTCGCCGCGATGGGCGCGGTCGGGCGCGTAGCGCGCCAGCACCAGATGTTCCTTGACCGGCTCGTCGCCCTGTTCGGCCCGCCGCGAGCGGCTGGCCAGAATCCCGAGAATCCGGTCGGAGTCGCGCACCGAGGAAACTTCCGGGTTGGTCACCACCAGGGCTTCGTCGGCGTAATACAGCGCCATCAGGGCGCCCCGCTCGATCCCGGCCGGCGAATCGCAGACGATGTATTCGAACCCTTGGCGGAGCTCGTTTAGGATTTTTTCGACCCCTTCCTTGGTCAAGGCTTCTTTGTCCCGGGTCTGCGAGGCGGGCAGGATGTAAAGATTCTCGACGCGCTTGTCCCGAATCAGCGCCTGATTCAGGTTGGCCTCGTTGTTGATGACGTTGATAAAGTCATAAACGACCCGGCGCTCGCAACCCATGATCAAGTCGAGGTTGCGCAATCCTACATCGAAATCGATCACCACGGTCCGGTAGCCGCGCATGGCCAAACCGGTGGCGAAACTGGCGCTGGTTGTGGTCTTGCCCACGCCCCCCTTGCCGGAGGTCACGACGATGACGGTTGCCAAGCTGCTATCTCACCCTGTTAGGTTAATCCCACTCGAACGGATCATCCCGCTCGCCCGCTGCATCAGCGGGTCAACGGTTCGATGATCAAGCGTTCTTCCCTCAAATGAATCTGTACGGCCTTACCCCGCTCGGACGCATCCAGCTGCTCGTAAACCTCGTAGCGCCCGGCGATCGAAACCAATTGAGCTTCGAGGAGCTGACAGAAAATCCAGGTATCCACATCGCCCTTGACGCCCGCCAAAGCCCGGCCGCGCAAGGGGCCATAAACGTGGATGTTGCCGTCCGCCATGACATCGGCGCCGGCGCTGACCGCACCCAGCACGATCAGATCGCCGTCCGCGACATACACTTCCTGGCCCGAGCGAACCGAATGCGCGACCACGCGCGTGCGCGCCGGCGTCGGCTCGGGCGGATCAGGCTTCTTGGGGCCACCGCCGGACCGACTCTCCGGCAACACCGGCAATCCCGCCCGGCGGGCCGCCGCGTGCTGTTTCGGGCTGCCGTTGCGGATGCCCACCGGTATCATGCCACGCCCCCGCAGCAGTTCGTAGAGCCCCTTGAAATCCACCCCTTCCTTGGAATCCGCCAGCGCTTCCAAATCGATCACCACCGGCGTGTCGTTGAAGAAGCTGGGCGCCTGCTTGATTTTTTCCGCCAGATGGCGCTCGATCGCTGTTGGGTCCGACCGAAAAAGCCGCAGGACCGTCAGGGTGAATAAACTGCCCTTGAGCTCGAAGGGCAGGGCAATTTCGTTTGCGACAGGGGAGCGCAGCAGCATACAGAGCGGAAAACCTCGACCGAACGCTTGATTATTGGCGTTATTTTACACATCCATCCCAGTGGAGAACACGTTTGCGGCCCAGCGGCTCGCGCCCTCTCCCTCAATGATCGTGACCGTGCGCGTGCACGTGGCCGTGGGACAATTCCTGGGCTGTCGCATCACGCACGCCCAACACCTCGACGTCGAAATTCAGGTTCTTGCCGGCCATCGGGTGATTGCCGTCCAAAACTACGCCCCGATCGTTCACCGCCACGACCCTGAACGCCATCAGGCCGTGCTCGTTCTCGCCCCGAACCTCCATTCCGACCTGTATGTCTTCCTCGGGCGGAAATTGCCCGCGCGGCACTTCGAACACCGCCTCGGGGTTGAAAGCGCCGTAGCCGTCGGCGGGCGCGACCTTGACCGTCGACAGAAAGCCGGCCTCGCACCCCTCCAGCGCGGTTTCCAGACCCCGAATGATGTTGCCGTAGCCGTGCAGGTAAACGAGCGGTTCGTGTCCCCGGCTGGAATCGAGCAGCAGGCCCTCATCGTCGGTGAGGGTATAGTGCAGAGCCACCACCCTGCCGTGAGCTGCTTTCATGGGCGTACCTATGATCTGTAATTAGGGCTTTACTATAGCCCATCCCACCTGCGTTCGCGCAAGAAACCGCGTTTGCAAAGCCGCCGCCGGTTCATTTGCACCCCCTGATTTCCACCGCGCCATCCTCTATAGTAGTCTTGCAAAATTCCTTTCGCGTCGCGATGACCACTGCCGGGGAACTGCCATCATGCCCGTCCCAGCGCCTATCCACCGGACGCTTTATCTGTTGCCACTGCTGGTCGGACTGCTCTGGCTGAGCGGCTGCGCCACCCCCTCACACCCGGGCGCGACCGCGAGCTCGCGCGGCGATCACACCGGCGTCCGCCAGCGCATCCTGGCGTCCGCCGAACGGCTGATCGGCACCCCGTACCGGCTGGGCGGCGAGTCACCCGAGGGCGTGGATTGCAGCGGCTTGGTGCAATTTACGTATTCGCGGGCCGGCATTCGGGTGCCGCGCACGGCGGCCCAACAGTTCGAAAGCGGTCGGCCCCAACCCAAGGTTTTGCCGGGCGATTTGCTGTTTTTCCGCACCGACGGCACCGGCGCGGTTTCCCATGTCGGAATCTACGCCGGCAAGGGTCAAATGATCCACGCCTCCTCCAGTGGCGGCCAGGTCCGCAAGGTCAGCCTCAACCAACGTTACTGGCGGCAACATCTGGTCGGAGGCGCCACTTACCTGGGCGGGGCGACCGCCCCGGCGCTCGGGCGCTGGCCGGCGGGGCGCATCCCCTCCAGTTAAACGCAGAACTCCGCCACCCGCTCGCCGGCGTTGAACACCGTCAAGGCGCCGGGCGGCATCACCGTCCAGGCCTCGTTGCCGGTCAGCGGTTGGGTCGCAATCACGGTCACGACATCGTCGGGCGTGGTTTCGGCCTGAAAATCAACCAGCATATCGGCGTCCATCAGCCGGGCTTGGCCGAACGGCGCGCGACGGGTCAACCAAGACAGTTGCGTGCCGCAATGGGCGTACAGGTGGCGAGCGTCGCTGAGCAGAAAATTGAACACCCCAAGCCGATTCAATTCCAGGCTCAAGGCCCGAACGCAACGCCATAAATCGACCGGCCGGCGCGGCGGTCGGGGGAAACGGTCGCGGATATGGCCCAGCAGCCAGCAGAAAGCGTGCTCGCTGTCGGTGGTGCCGATGGGCCGGTAATGGTCGAGCGGCAGCCGCTTCACCCCGCGCAGTTGGCCGTTGTGGGCGAACACCCAGTTCCGCCCCCACAGCTCGCGGCTGAACGGATGGGTGTTTTCCAGGCAAATCCGGCCCCGGTTGGCGCGGCGGATGTGGCTGACGACGATGAGGCTCTTGATGGCGTAACGCTGCACCAGCCGGGCGATTTCGGACTCGGCGCTGGGGTTGGGATCGTGAAAGGCCCGGCAGCCGCGCCCCTCGTAAAAAGCGATGCCCCAGCCATCCCGGTGCGGCCCCGTTTTGCCGCCGCGCTGCATCAGGCCGGTGAAGCTGAAGCAGATATCGGTCGGCACGTTGGCGCTCATCCCGAGCAGTTCGCACATCGCCATCAGCCCCAGCGCGGACCGGGCGCCATGTCGGAGCTGAAGCTGGGCAGGCCGCGCTCGCGGCGCAGGTAATCCAGGAACGGATTGCCGCGCAGCTCTTCGTCCAGCGTGGTCGCGGGACCGTGGCCGCTGCACACGATCAGGTGGCCGGGCAATTCCAGCAACCGCCGCAGGCTCGCCCACATCAGGTCGGGATCGCTGAGCGGAAAATCGGTGCGGCCGATGCTGCCGGCGAACAGCGTGTCGCCGGAAAAGACGTACTTGTCGTCGTAATAGCAGCCCTGGCCGGGCGTATGGCCGGGCGTGGACAGGAACTTGAAGCGCCATTCGCCCACTCCGATCTCATCGCCGTCCGCGACATAGCGGTCGATCCGCCCGCACGGCCGGTCGAATTCCGGCATCCCGAACATCATCGAGCCCTGGCGGGGCAGCATCTCGAACAGTTCCCGCTCCAGCGTCGGCAAATACGTGACCGCTTCGGGATATTCCCGCTGCACGTCCGCCAACCCCCCCGCGTGATCGAAATGGGCGTGAGTCAGCAAGATCGCCCGCAGGTCCGGGCGCGGGTCCATTTTGACGAGCCCCTCCGCCAGAGCCGGCCCCTCGCCGGTGTCCACCACGGCGCAATGGCCGGTGGCGGGGTCTTCGAGCAGATAGGCGTTGACCTGGAACGCGCCCAGGGTGATGCAGCGGACTTTCATGGCAGGCACTCGATGATGTGGTCTTCCAGCCGCCGCGCCCGCCGCTCCGGCACGGCCCAGCCGCACACGCTCATGCCGGCGCGCCGGGTCGAATCCGCTTGGCCGGTCCGCAGCGGATGCCAGGCCGGTAGCGGCCGACCTTCCGCCCGCAGGCGATAGGCGCAGGTCGGCGGTAGCCAGTTCGCGTGGCGGGCCAAGCCGGGCGTCAGTTGCACGCAGTCCGGCACCCAGCGAAGGCGCTCGGCGTAGCGGGTGCAACGGCCGGTGCCGAGGTCGAGCAGCTTGCAGGCGACGTTGGTATGAAACAATTCGCCGCTATCCTCATCTTCCAGCTTGTGCAGGCAACACTTGCCGCAGCCGTCGCACAGCGCTTCCCATTCGACGGGCGTCAATTCGGCGAGCGGCTTGCTTTCCCAAAAGCGGGGCGCGGCATCCATGACGGGGGGCGAACGGGCGTCGGCGTGCGCTGGCCCCGGACTCCGATCCGAGTTCAAGACGAAATGTATTCGCGCAGCACCTTGGCTTCGAAGGCGATTTCTTCCAACTGCGCCTTGACCAAGTCGCCGATGGAGACCACGCCGACCATCCGGGTCTCTTCCACCACCGGCAGATGCCGGAAGCGCTTGACGGTCATGATCGCCAGCACTTCGCTGACGGAATCGTCCGGCTGCCCGGTGGTCATGTCGGTGGTCATCCAATCCTTGACCAGCATGGTTTCGAAGTCGCTTTCGCCCTGGGCGTAGAGCCGCACCAGATCACGCTCGGTCAGAATGCCGATCGGTTCGCCGCTCGGGCTTTGCACCATCACCGAGCCGACGCGATGCTCGTTCATGAGCCGGATCGCGGAGCCAATCGTACTGGCTTCCGGCACGGTCACCGGGCGGCCGCCCTTGTTCGTCAAAATTTCCTTCAACCGCAGCATGGATGGGTTCCCCTCTGGTCAGGCACAATGGATGGAAGGAGATTATTTATCAAACTGGTCGGTTTTAGCTACAGGCGCGACGCGGAGAACGCTCCGTCAGCGGCTCTCCACGCGAGGTCGCCGGAACCGTTCAAGCGGGCAAAACCCGCGCGACGACCATCTTAAGATAG
This sequence comes from Candidatus Competibacteraceae bacterium, assembly GCA_003527885.1. Lineage (GTDB taxonomy): Bacteria > Pseudomonadota > Gammaproteobacteria > Competibacterales > Competibacteraceae > Competibacter_A. Next base: position 1,138 of record DPWB01000119.1, on the reverse strand, counting down.
TCGGTTTCGGGAATGGCCGGTGGCGCCGGATGGTCCGGGCCTTGGCGGCCGTGCTCCAGAATCACCAAGTTGCGGTCGAGATGCCGCGCCCCTTGCAGCAGGGTTTGCACCAGGATATCGCGGGACAGCAATTGCGAGCAGGAGCAGGCGATGAGCAGCCCGTCGCGCTCCAGCACCTGCATCGCCATTTCGTTGAGCCGCCGGTAGGCCAGCGCGCCTTCCTTGAAGTCCTTGCGGCGTTTGATGAAGGCCGGCGGATCGACGATCACCACATCGAACCGCTCGCGGGCTTCGCGCAACTGTTTGAGGATTTCGAAAGCGTCGCCTTGGCGGGTTTGCACCCGGTCGCCGACGCCGTTCAGCGCGGCGTTGGTCGTCGCCTGCCCCAGCGCGGCGGCGGAGGAATCGACGCACAGCACTTCCCGCGCGCCGCGCGCCGCCGCCCGGATGCCCCACGCGCCGACATAACTGAACACATCCAGCACCCGCCGGCCCGCGACGTAGCGATCCAGCCGGGCGCGGTTGTCGCGCTGGTCGTAAAACCAGCCGGTTTTCTGGCCGGTGCGCGGTGCGACTTGAAAGCGCAGCCCGTCTTCCTCGACCGTCACGGTGTCCGGCACGTCGCCCGCCGCGTCGGCGACGGTGCGCTCCAAGCCTTCTATTTCCCGCATCCGGCTGTCGTTGCGCCAGAGCACCGCCGCCGGTTTGAGCACTTTTTGCAGGGCGGCAAGAATCTCGTCTTTCATCCGCTCCATGCCGGCGGTGGTCAGTTGGACCACACACAAGTCGCCGTAGCGATCCACGATCAGGCCCGGCAATCCGTCGCCTTCGCCGTAGACCAATCGGTAAAACGGTTTGTCGTACAGGCGCTCGCGCAAACTCAGCGCGACGTTGAGGCGATGCACCAGCAGCGACGGACCGAGCGGGTGCTCCAGATCGCGGCTGACCAAGCGGGCGCACAGCAGCGCGTGGGGGTTGATGTAGCCGGTGCCGAGCGCCTTGCCGTTGCTGGCCTGAATGGCGACCGGTTGACCGGGCTGAAAGTCGCGCAGCGGGGTGGCGGCGACATCGATTTCGTTGCTGTAGACCCAAAGATGGCCGGCGCGCAGGCGACGGTCTTCATCCTTGCGCAAGCGCA
>DPWB01000006.1 GCA_003527885.1 Candidatus Competibacteraceae bacterium | reverse complement strand
TTGTGTTTTTTGTTTTTCAAGCAGAAGACGGCATACGAGATCTAGTACGGTCTCGTGGGCTCGGAGATGTGTATAAGAGACAGCTTTTGAATAAGCGAAGATTGGTTGGTAGACCGTCATGCATTGACAATAACATGTCAGCCTTTGTACCAAGTTCTGTAACACCAGAATGGGCGTTGTGGTGGATGTCAACACTAGATTTTGGGGAGTACGTGAATCCCGGAACGATACCATCGTTCACCGAAGGGCAGCAAAAAGATCTACCCTTCTTAGTCCCTCCACTAGAAATTCAGCGCCTCATCGCCAACTATCTCGACCGCGAAACCGCCCGCATTGACGGGCTGATTGCCGAGAAGGAACGCATGTTGGCGCTGCTGGAAGAAAAACGCGCCGCTCTCATCAGCCGTGCCGTCACCCGTGGCCTCGACCCCAACGCTCCGCTCAAGCTCTCCGGCCAGGAATGGTTGGGCGAGACTCCGGCGCATTGGGAGGAGCCACGAGCGAAGGGTCTATTTCACGAAATCGACAGGCGGACGGAGACTGGAGAAGAGACTCTGCTTTCATTGCGAATGGGCAAAGGGCTAGTTCCCCACAACGATGTCTCAGAAAAACTTCTGGAAGCGAATGACGTTACTGGGTTTAAGAAGATTGAACCTGGCCAAATGGTCATCAATCGAATGCGCGCGGCCAGCGGGCTTATCGCAGTAGCTACAGAGCCGGGATTGGTCAGTCCTGATTACGCAGTGTTCGATGTTGTAGACCAAGAACTATCTATTGAGTACTTCCTCGAACTGTTCAAAACATCACTTCTTCAAGCGGTTTTCAGATCGTCTTCAAAAGGCCTGGGCACGGGCGAACAAGGTTTCTTGCGCCTATACACAGATGCTTTCCTGTCCCTCCACTTTCCGTATCCACCCATTGGCGAACAGCGCGCTATTGCCTCATTCATTAAGCAGCAGTGTTCAGAAATGCTGCACATGGAGAGTCTGCTTCGTCGTTCAATTGATCTTGCAAAAGAACGCCGCGCCGCCCTAATCACCGCCGCTGTCACCGGGCAAATTCCGTTGGAGGCGATGCGCGAATGACTGCCTCCACGTTGCTCCGCGTTCTGATTATCGCCGGACCCAACGGGGCTGGTAAAACTACGTTTGCCAACGAATTTCTTCCCAAAGAAGCTAATTGCCCCCATTTCATCAATGCGGATCTGATCGCAGCGGGGCTAAGCCCGTTTCAACCGGAGGAGGCGGCCTTTCGGGCGGGCCGTCTGGTGCTGGAACGGATAGCCGTCTTTGTACGCCAGCGGCAGAGTTTCGCTTTCGAGACGACGCTCAGTGGCAGAATTTACGCGCACCTGATAACACAGTGGCGTGCTCAGGGTTATTTCGTCGAACTTTTCTTTTTGCGCCTCCCGGATGCCGATTTCGCAGTCTCCCGCGTCCGACAACGTGTTGCCGAGGGCGGCCATAATGTAGCAGAACCCACGATCCGGCGCCGATTCAAGGCGGGCTGGCGTAACTTCGAAACGATATACAAACCATTAGTAGATGCCTGGGCGATCTATGACAATGCAGGAATTTCTCCCCTGTTGATCAGCAAAGGAGCCAATCCATGAACCACGAGAACTGCCCCGCCAACCAACCGCAGGACGATTTCGATCTGGCGCTGGCCGCAATGGAACGAGCCGCCGGTACGGCACGGAAACGGGCACTTATGCGAGATGGCAAGTTAGTCGCGTGGCGTAATGGTCATCCGGTCAACGAACAAGTGAATGATTCGAGCGAGACCCGGAGATGTCCCGGTTAAGTTAAAGAAAACGGCTTTCTTTAACTAAGCTGTCCCAAGAGTAAAGGAAGACAAATGAAGCACACCTCCGAGGCCGCTTTTGAAACCGCCATCGAATCGGTTCTGCTGGCCAATGGTTACACGCGGGTCGATGGCAAGGGCTTCGACCGCGAACGTGCCCTCTTTCCCGCTGAAACCCTGGGCTTCATTCAAGCGACTCAGGCCAAGGCGTGGGAAAAACTCGCAGCGCTACACGGCACGCAAACTGGCGAGCGAGTGCTGGAATCCTTGTGCAAGTGGCTGGACACGCATGGCACGCTCGCCACCCTGCGCCACGGCTTCAAATGCTTCGGCCGCACACTGCGGGTGGCCTTCTTCCGCCCTGCGCACGGGTTGAACCCGGAGCTGGAGGCGCGCTATCAGGCCAATCGGCTGGGGCTGACCCGCCAGTTGCATTTCAGCCCCAGGAACGAAAAATCCTTGGATGTGGTGCTGTCGGTCAACGGCCTTCCGATAGTGACGCTAGAACTCAAGAACCCCTTGAGTGGGCAGACGGCAGCGAATGCCATCCACCAATACCGCCACGACCGCGACCCGCGTGAACCCATCTTCGTGTTCACCAAACGCGCGCTGGTGCATTTTGCGGTGGATACCGAAGAGGCCCACATGGCCACCCGCCTGGCCGGTTCATCCACCATCTTTCTGCCCTTCAACCGGGGCATGGACGGTGGCGCCGGCAACCCGCCCGACCGCGAAGGGCGCAACTACAAAACCGCTTACCTGTGGGAAGAGGTGCTGCAACGCGACAGCCTGCTCGATCTGCTCGCCCGCTTCCTGCATCTTGATGTGGAAGACAAAGTCGTCTGGAACGAATTTGGACAGCCGCAGGCTGGCCCGAAGGATGGCCTCCAGGGACGGTGGCCGCAAAAGACGACAGACGACGGCAAGAAGGTGTGCAAGGAAAGCCTGATCTTTCCGCGCTATCACCAATTGCAGGCGGTGCGCCAGATGGTGGCGACTGCCGCCAGCGAAGGTGTGGGGCATAACTACCTGGTCGAACACTCGGCCGGCAGCGGCAAGAGCAACACCATCGCCTGGCTGGCGCATCGGCTGTCCAGCCTGCACAACCAGCGTGACGAACGGCTGTTCGACAGCGTGGTAGTGATCACCGACCGGGTGGTGTTGGATCGCCAGTTGCAAAATACCATCTACCAGTTCGACCACCGCCAGGGCGTGGTGCAGAAGATCGACGAAGACTCGCGCCAACTGGCGGAGGCGCTGGCCGCCGGCGTGCCGATCATCATCACCACGCTGCAAAAGTTCCCCTTCGTCTCCGGGCAACTCGCCAAGCTGAGCGAAGAACGAGGGGAAGGCGGTAAAAACCATCTGCCGACCCGCAAGTACGCTGTCATCATCGACGAGGCGCACAGCTCTCAATCCGGCGAAACGGCGACCGAGTTGAAGGGGGTGCTGGGCGGCACTGAGCTGCGCAACAAAGCCCAGGAGATGGCCAAGGAGGAAGGCGAAATCGAATTGGAGCGCCTGTTTCATTCCATGGCCAAGCGCGGCCAACAGCCGAACATGAGCTTTTTCGCCTTCACCGCCACGCCCAAACACAAAACGCTGGCGATCTTTGGCCGCAACGGTGAACCCTTCCATCGCTACACCATGCGCCAAGCCATTGAGGAAGGTTTCATTGAGGATGTGCTGAAAAACTACGTCACCTACAAAACCTACTACAAGCTGATCAAGAAAGCCGAGGACGACCCCAACGTCGAGCGCAAGAAAGCGGTTAAGGCACTGGCGCGGTTCATGCGCCTGCACCCGCACAACATTGGCCAGAAGACCGAAGTGATGGTCGAACATTTCCAGCACTTCACCCGCCACAAGATCGGCGGTCACGCCAAAGCGATGGTCGTGACCGGCTCGCGGTTGGAGGCGGTGCGCTACAAGCAGGCGTTCGACCGCACCATCCAGGAGAAAGGCTACCCGATCAAGAGTCTGGTCGCGTTTTCGGGCCGCGTCGAAGACGACAATATCCCGGAAAAGCACTACACCGAGGTCGAAATGAACGGCGGGCTGAAGGAAAAAGACCTGCCCGACGCCTTCGCCAAGCCGGATTTCCGCGTGTTGCTGGTGGCCGATAAGTATCAGACCGGCTTCGATCAGCCCTTGCTGCACACCATGTACGTGGACAAGCGTCTGGCCGGCATTCAGGCCGTGCAGACGCTATCGCGCTTGAACCGCACCCATCCGCTGAAGGACGACACCTTCGTGCTCGACTTCGTCAACGATCCCGGCGAAATCCAAGAGGCTTTCCGCCAGTACTACGAAGGTTCGGTCATGGGCGAAGAGGTCGATCCGGACAGGCTTTATGCGGTCAAGGCCGAACTCGATGCCTCCGGCATCTACTTGCAAACCGAAATCGCTGAATTTTCGGAGGTCTTCTTCGCGCCCAAGCGCCGCCAGAGCCCCGGCGACCACAAGGCGATGAACGCGGTGCTCGATCGGGCCGTCGCGCGCTTTACGCAGTTGCGGAACACCAAAGAGGAAGAAGCCGAGCTGTGGTGCGGCAAGCTGGAAGCCTTTCGCAATCTGTACAGTTTCCTGAGCCAAGTCATTCCCTATCAGGACAGCGACCTCGAAAAGCTGTTCACGTATCTGCGGCACCTCGCGCTGAAGCTGCCCAAGCGCAAGAGCGGGCCGGGCTACCCGTTCGACGAGGGGGTCGAACTGGACTATTACCGGCTACAGAAAATCAGTGAAGGTTCGATCAGCCTGAACGAGGGCTACGCCAAACCGCTGGACGGCCCGCGCGATGTGGGGTCGGGCATGGTGCGGGAAGAGCAGGTGTCGCTATCGCGCCTGATCGATCTCATCAACCAGCGCTTCGGCGGCGAGCTTAACGAAGCGGATCAATTGTTCTTCGATCAAATCGCCGAAGCCGCCAGCCAGAACGAGGCCCTGCAAAAGGCGGCCAAGGTCAATCCGCTCGACAAGTTCCAGTTGGTGTTCCGCCAGGTGCTGGAATCGCTGTTCATCGAGCGAATGGAGCTCAACGAGGAGTTGTTCGCCGATTACATGGGCAAGCCGGAGATGCGGGAATTGGTGTCGAAATGGCTCGGGAGCCAGGTTTATGACCGACTTTCTTCCATAAAGCGGGTCAGTGGATAGTCAGCGCACTTTCCGAATTTCTGGACCTTTCTTGAAGCTTGTCCAAACGGTCAAGCCGAACGTTTACAGCGGTTCCGCCGTTCCCGCAACAGCGGTAAGCTGTGCCGCGCTGGTATCTGCCGCGTTTAAGCCGACGGACTCATGCCCACCATCCTGGTAGTCGACGACGATCCTCACATCCGCGACGTGATCTGTTTCGCCTTGAAAAAAGACGGCTTTGCGACCGTGGAGGCCGAGGACGGCGAACAGGCGTTGAAGCGGTTTCAGGAAACCCGCCCCGATTTGGTCGTGCTGGATATCGTGATGCCGGAGCTGGACGGCACGGAGGTCTGCAAGGCGCTGCGCCGGACCAGCGCTGTGCCCATCATTTTCCTGTCCTCGCGCGACGACGAGGTGGATCGCATTCTGGGCTTGGAACTGGGTGGCGACGATTACGTGACCAAGCCGTTTAGCCCGCGCGAGCTGGCGGCGCGGGCGCGGGCGATCTTGCGCCGGGGCAAAAACGAAGGGCGCGAAACCGCCACAGCCGATTCGAGCCGGCTCGAACACGGCCGCCTGCGGTTGGACGCGGATCGTTACGCCGCCTTCTGGCAGGGGCAAGAGGTGGCGCTGACCCTGACCGAATTCAGCATCTTGCGCACCTTGATGCGCCATCCCGGCAAGGTGTTCAACCGCGATCAACTGATGGATGGCGGCTATCAGGATTATCGGGTGGTCAGCGACCGCACCATCGACAGCCACGTCCGCCGGGTCCGCGCCAAATTCAAGGCCCTCGGCGCGGAGCCCATCGAAACCCTGCACGGGATCGGCTACCGGCTGGGGCCGTGCTAGATGGCGGCGTCCCGGCCCCGGCTCAAGCTGCATCACCTGCTGTTGGCGGTCAATCTGACCGTGCTGTGGTTGCCGCTGCTGGGCTTGGAGGCGCTGCGGTTGTACGACAGCGCCCTGGTCCGGCAGACCGAATCGGAATTGATCGCGCAGGCCGCTTTCGTCGCCGCCAGCTACCGCGCGGCGCTGGAGCGGTCGGCCCCGCAGGCGGCGGCCGACCCCGAGTACGGCCTGCCGCTCGCCCCGCCCTGGCTCCAGTTTCACACCCGCGAAGCGCGCTGGCGGCCCCGTCCGGCGCGTTTGGATTTAGCGCAGGACACCGTGCATCCGCCGCCGCCGGAAACGGTCGAGGCGTTCGCCTCGCCCGACCCGCACGCCCAAGCGGTCGGCCGGGAGTTGCAAGCCTTGCTGGTGGACGCGCAAGTCATGACGCTGGCGGGCATCGCCGTCACCGACACGCGGGGGACGGTCGTCGCCACCACCGGTCCCAGCCTGGGCCGTTCGCTGACCGGGTTTGACGAAGTGCGCCGCGCCCTGAACGGCGAGCCGGTCAGCCTGCTGCGCGAGCGCCTGCCCGACGCCGCGCCGCCGGCCATCGACTCCATCAGCCGCGGAACCTTGTTGCGGGTGTTCGTCGCCGCGCCGATCCTCCACGAGCGGCGGGTGGTGGCGACGGTGCTGCTGTGGCGCACGCCGGCCTCGCTGTCCCAGGTGCTGCACGGCAAGCGCTATCACCTGCTGGCGGCGGCGGGTTTGTTGCTGGCGACCGTGATCGCGATGTCGGTGCTGACCTCGTTCGCGATAGTGCGGCCGCTCCAACGGCTGGTCCGGCAGGCGCGGCGGGGCACCGCCGGCGAAAAAGGTGCGGTGACGACGCTGGCCCGGCCGGTCACCCGCGAAATCGCGGATCTCTCTCAGGCCGTGGCGACGATGGCGGGCCATTTGGAGCAGCGCGCCGATTACATCCGCGCGTTCGCCGCCCATGTTTCCCACGAATTCAAGACGCCGCTGACCGGCATACGCGGCGCGGTGGAGCTGTTGCGCGACCATTTCGACACCATGACCGCCGCCGAGCGCGAGCGCTTTCTGGACAATCTCGACCAAGACGCGCTGCGCTTGGAGCGTTTGGTGCGGCGGCTGTTGGAATTGGCCCGCGCCGACGTGATGCAGGCCACGCCCGCCGACCGCGCTGAAATCGCCCCCGCGGTCCGCCGGCTGGTCGCGCGCTATCGCGAGGCGGGTTTGAAGGTGGAGGTCGTCGAACCGCTGCCGGCCGCGAGCGCGGCGATGGCCGAGGAGGTGCTGGAGTCGATCCTGAGCAACCTGTTCGACAACGCCAGCCAGCACGGCGGCGAGTCGGTGACCGTGACGGTGGCGTGCTCGGACTTCAAAAATGAAACTGGCGATGATCGTTTGCGGCTTGAGGTCGCGGACGATGGTTCGGGCATTTCCGCCGCCAACGCGGCGCGGGTGTTCGAACCGTTTTTCACCACCGCCCGCGCCCGAGGTGGCACCGGCCTGGGGTTGGCGGTGGTCAAGTCCCTGCTGGCGGCTCACAATGGCTCCATCGAACTCGCGCCATACGCGGCCGGAACGCGGTGGGTGATCGAGTTGCCGCGCGCGGTTTAGAACCCCGCCCTCATCAGGTTTCGGAGCTGAACCCTTTTCGATTCGCTGGAGGAACCCATGACTCGCCGATCCAGATTGCTCATCGAAGCTTCGATTTTTGGTTCCGCGCTCATGTTCGCCACGCCGGCGCTGGCGGCGGGCGGCGCGCCCGGAGCAGAACAGTCTCGGAACAACGCTACGTGGGCCTATGCGGGAAAGACGGGAATCGGCACATCCTACGAGCGCTATTCCAACGGGCAATACAGCGATGGCGGGCCGACCGGACCTATTTCGAAAGTTTGGTTCTCCATCGCCGAAGGCATCGTTACCGAAACCGCTTACGGGCGAATCGATGAAGCGCAGATTAAGGACCTGCAATTTCTCGTCACGGGAAACGGTTTTTTTGATGAGGAGAAAAAGGCGACCGATCACAAAATTGAGTATTTGTATACCGACTCCAGCGGCCGGCCGAAATCGCTGGCTTACAAGATCACGAATACGGCCAAAAACGGCCACTACGCCATCGAAAAAAGCGTTTTCACCGACCCGGACCGGCAAACCTTGTTCGCGCGCGTGAAGTTCACCGCCAAGGAAAACAACGTCACGCCTTACATTCTGATCAACCCCCACATCGGCAATTCCGGGCGCTACGATGTGGCCTATGTCGGCCGGGACGCCCACGGCCAGGGTTATCTCAACGCCCGCCAGCATCAAGACAAGTTTCTCGGCCTGCGCGCCACAGCCCGTTTCGTGAAGATGTCGGCGGGCTTCGAGGGAGCGTCCGACGGCTGGACCGATCTCAACGACAACGGCGTCATGGACTGGGATTACGACTGGGCCGACGGCGGCGGCGGCAACGTGGTCATGATGGCGCAACTGGAAACCCTTAACGCCAATGAATCCAGAACCTTCGATATCGCTGTCGGCTACGGGGCCACGCACGATGCGGCGATGGGCGAAGCCGACGGCTCGCTTCAGGAAGGCTACGAGGCGCTGCTGAAGAAATACAACGGCGAGGGAGAAACCATCGGTTGGGAGGACTATCTGGACGGTCTGCCCAACTTGTCGGCCATGACCGCCGCGACGGCCGACGGCGGCAAGCTGCTTTACGCCAGCGCGATGGCGCTCAAGGCGATGGAGGACAAACAGCATCCCGGAGCGCTGATCGCGTCCTTGTCGATTCCCTGGGGTGAAAGCAAGTCGGCCAACGAATTCGAGACGGGCTACCGGGCGGTTTGGCCGCGCGATTTCTATCAATGCGCGATGGCCCTGCTGGCCTTGGGCGACCGGGAAACGCCGAGGGTCGCCTTCGAGTACCTGCCCCAGGTTCAGGTGCGGACTTCTTCGCTCACCCGCCCCGGACTCAAGATCGAAAGCGGTCGCCCCGGCTGGTTCCTGCAAAAAACCCGCGTCGATGGCAGCTTGGAATGGGTCCACGTGCAGATGGACCAAACCGCGATGCCGGTCATGCTGGGCTGGAAACTGTGGAAAAGCGGCGCGCTTTCCGATAGCGAAATCAACGGCAAGTATTGGTCGATGATCAAGCCGGCGGCCGAATTTCTCGCCAACGGCGGCAGGATCAAGCTGACGTTCCAAGACGGCAACACCAACGACTACACGGTGACGCCCCCCTGGACCCGAATGGAGCGCTGGGAGGAGCAGCAAGGTTATTCGCCCTCGACCGAAGCGGCGATCATCACCGGGCTGCTGGCCGCCGCCGACCTCGCACGCCACGCGGGCGACCCCGGAGCCGCCGCTTGGTACGAGCAAAAAGCCGCTCAATTCAAAGGCAAGCTCGCCAGTACGCTTTTTACCACTAGCGGCGTTTTTAACGGCGGCCAGGCCAACGGCCGGTATTATCTGCGCATCACCAAGAATGAAAATCCGAACGACGGCGACCCTATCGACGGCAGTAATGGGAAACCGGCGCTCAACGAAAAGGAGGTGTTGGATGCCGGTTTCCTCGAACTGGTCCGCTACGGGGTGCTGCCGGCGAATGATCCCCAAATCCTCGATTCCCTGGACGAGTTGGATGATACCAGCCTGCCTGACAACCTGCGGGTGAGGTATCTGTTCACGTCCGACGGCCAAACCCCATTTCCGGGCTGGCGGCGCTACGGCAACGACGGCTACGGCGAGCGAACCGACAATGGCGGTAATTATGAAGGAAGAAATCCCGCGCAGCGCGGCCGGGTGTGGCCGATCTTCACCGGCGAGCGCGGCCATTTCGAACTGGAGCGCATCAAGACGCAAAACAACGGCCAAGTCACGCCGCGGCAGATCGGGGAGTTGAAAGCCGTTTACGTCCGCGCCATGGAGCACTTCGCCAACGAGGGCTTGATGTTGCCGGAGCAGGTTTTCGATGGCGTCGGCGACAACTCGACTCACCATTTTTTGCCCGGCGAAGGCACCAACAGCGCGACTCCGCTGGCCTGGTCACACGCCGAATACATCAAGTTGGTCAAATCGCTGACTGACCGCGCTACGTGGGATTCTTATTCGGTCGCGCGCGGGCGCTAACGCGGTGGCTGGCCCGGTCGCTTGAGCGGGTGAAGGGTTCGCGGAAGCCACCCCTTTTTTATGTGGTCGGGGTTAAAGAAAAAGCCCGTTCGACTGGCGTTTTGTTGGCTACACTTTTAACGCTCGGCCATGCTTTGTCGGTTCTTTCTTTAATGAGGATAAAGACTTAGTAAAATCCTAAGCTATGGTCGCCCGAAGCCGGACAGCGTGTGCGACTAATAACAACATGACAACGCCAGGAGATTTTCAAATGGGTTCATACGATAGCATTTACCGCCGTTCCATCACCGATCCCGTCGGGTTTTGGAGCGAAGCAGCGGCGGCCATCGACTGGTTCAAACCGTGGGCCAAGGTCATCGATGACAGCCGAGCGCCGTTTTATCGCTGGTTTGCCGGCGGCGAGCTGAACACCTGCTACAACGCGCTCGACCGCCATGTGGAGCGCGGACGGGCGGATCAGGTGGCCCTGATCTACGACAGCCCGGTCACCAATACCGTCCGCCAATTCACCTTCCGCGAAATGCTCGATTTGGTGTCGCGTTTCGCCGGCGCGCTGCGGAAATTGGGCGTCAACAAGGGTGACCGGGTGATTATCTACATGCCGATGGTGCCGCAAGCGGTGGTCGCCATGCTGGCCTGCGCCCGGCTCGGCGCGATTCATTCGGTGGTGTTCGGCGGCTTCGCCTCCAACGAGCTGGCGACCCGCATCAACGACGCCACCCCCAAAGCCGTGGTTTCCGCGTCTTGCGGCATCGAGGGCGCGAAGGTGTTGCCCTACAAGCCGCTGCTCGACGCCGCGCTCGACATGGCCAGCCACAAACCGTCCGCCTGCGTCATCCTGCAACGGCCGCAGGTCAAGGCTCCGTTGAAAGCCGGGCGCGACCACGACTGGGACGAACTGATGGCGGGTGCGAGTCCGGTCGATTGCGTGCCGGTCGCCTCGACCGATCCGCTGTATATCCTCTACACCTCCGGCACCACCGGCCAGCCCAAGGGCATCGTCCGCGACAACGGCGGCCACACGGTCGCCACCCATTGGACCATAGAGAACTTCTACACCATCAAACCCGGCGAAACGATGTGGGCGGCCTCGGACGTGGGCTGGCAAGTAGGGCATTCCTACATCGCCTACGGGCCGATGATCCACGGCTCCACCGCGACTCTGTACGAGGGCAAGCCGGTCGGCACCCCCGACGCCGGCGCGTTCTGGCGGGTGATCAGCCAGCATCGCATCCCGGTGCTGTTCACCGCCCCGACCGCGTTTCGCGCCATCAAGCGGGAAGACCCCCACGGCGAGCTGCTCAAGAAATACGATCTCTCCCACTTCCGCGCGCTGTTCCTGGCCGGCGAGCGCTGCGATCCTGACACCCTGCACTGGGCGGAGGAGCAATTGAAGGTGCCGGTGATCGACCACTGGTGGCAGACCGAGACCGGCTGGGCCATCGCCGGCGTTCCGCTGGGCATCGAACGCTTCCCGGTCAAATACGGTTCGACCAGTAAGGCGATGCCGGGCTGGAACGTGCAGGTACTGGGAGCGGACGGCCAGCCAGTGGGCACTAATCAAGAAGGTGCGCTGGTCATGAAGCTGCCGATGGCCCCCGGCGCCTTCACCACCCTGTGGAATGCCGAACAGCGTTGCCGCGATGCCTATTACGAGGAAAATCCTGGGTATTACACCACCGGCGATTCCGGTTATATCGATGATGAAGGCTATATCTTCGTGATGGGGCGGGTCGATGATGTGATCAATGTCGCCGGCCATCGTTTATCCACCGGAGCGATGGAAGAAGTCCTGGCCTCTCATCAGGATGTCGCCGAATGCGCGGTGATCGGCGTCACTGATGAAATGAAAGGCCAGTTGCCGCTCGGCTTTATCGTGCTGAAAAGCGGGGTCGAACGGCCGCATGAGGAGATCAGCAAGGAGGTGGTGGCCATGGTGCGCGAGCGCATCGGCCCGGTGGCCGCATTTAAGACGGCGCTGGTGGTCAACCGCTTGCCCAAGACCCGCTCAGGCAAAATTCTGCGTGGCACCATGCATAAAATCGCCGATAGCGTGGAGTATAAAGTGCCCGCTACCATCGATGATCCGACCATCCTGACCGAGATCGGCGCAGCGCTGAAAACGGTCGGCTACGCTACGAAGGCATAGAATCCGCCGAGAGTTGACCCGCCGCTTGGAGGGATCTGAGCGGCGAGTCGATGATCTCTAGCCCATTGGGTCCAGCGCCACTGGCGAGGGTCCATCCGCCGCCGTGTTACCCAAAGCGCCTTGCAGGCACTGGGTCAGCGCCTCTAGCGTGTAAGGTTTTTGCAGGAAACCCGACAGCCGTTTGCCGGCAAAGCGCGGCGCGATCTCACTTTCGGTATAGCCGCTGGACATGACGACACGAAGCCGCGCATCCATCCGGCGCAGTTCCCGAAAGGTTTCCTCACCATCCAGATCCGGCATGGTCAGATCCAGTAAGACCAGCACGATTTCATCGCGTCGGCCCTGGAACATCTCCAACGCTTCGCGCCCATCTGCGGCCGTCAGCACCTCAAACCCGACCCGCTCCAGCATTCGGGTACCCATCACCCGCACCGATTCTTCATCGTCAACCAGTAAAATCGTCCCAGCTCCTTTCCAGCTACTGCTCTTGACGTTCTGATTGCGGCCCGCCAGCGCCTTTTCCTCTAGGACCGCAGGAAACAGAACCTTGAAGGTGGTGCCGCGGCCCGGTTCGCTGTACACCTTCAGCGCGCCCTTGTGTCCGCGCACGATGCCCAGCACCGCCGACAGGCCCAGCCCGCGGCCGGTAAACTTGGTGGTGAAAAATGGCTCGAAGATGCGGCGTTGAATATCCTGATCCATGCCGCAACCGGTATCGGATACCTCCAGCCAGACATAAGCGCCTTCGGTGAGGCTCTCGTCGAGAAACGCTTCGGTCAGATACTCGCGCGAACATTCCATGGCACCGGTCGAGATGGTGATCGCGCCGCCATGATCGCTGAGCGCTTCGGACCCGTTGATCACCAGATTCATAATGACTTGACGAATCTGGCTGGGATCACCCCGCAGCAGCGGCAAGGAATCTTTCAAGTTCAGGTTGAAAATCGCCTTCTTGCCGATGGATGCCTTGAGCAACGACACCATCTCCCCGATCAGGTCGCGCAAGCGGATGTTTTCAATGATGCACTGGCCCTTACCGGAATACGCCAGCATTTGCCGACACAGCTCAGCGGCGCGCAATGACGTTTCCTCAATGGCGATCAAGCTGTCGCGGGCGGGTGTGATCGGCGGTAACTCATCAATCGCCAGGCTGGCGTTACCTAAAATAACCGTCAGCAGGTTATTGAAATCGTGGGCAATGCCACCGGCCAACACCCCCAGACTTTCCAGTTTCTGGGTTTGTTGCATCTGCCGCTCCAGTTGCAAACGCTTCTCTTCCGCCCATTTACGCGCGGTGATATCGGTAACGGCTAGATACAGCAAAGGCGTGCCCTTCCCCTGTGTGGTCAACACCGTGTTGATGATGGTGCCTTCCATGTGGGCGTAAAAAGCCGGACCCTCTGTCCGCAAAATGAGCACTTCCAGATTTTTTCCAGCCGGATTGCCGAAGAACGCCCGATAGCGCGCCAAAAAAACACCCCGGTCATCCCCTTCCATACATTCTGAAAAGGGAGTACCGATCAGCCGTGCCCGCTTGCCGTTCACCATGCGGCAGAACGTTTCGTTCACTTCGTGGATTAGGCCGACATCATTCAACACCAAATAGCCGATGGGCGCTTGGTGGAACAAGAGCGAAAACTGATTACGCGATTGTTCCAGTTCACCGAGCACACGGCGCAATTCCTCGTTTTGAATTTCCAGCTCAATCTGGTGGACTTGCAGCTCATGCATGAGCTTATCGGGGCTTTCAGCGGAAAACTCCAGCTTTTCCAAACCACGCCGCGCCGCGCTCGCTTCAGCTTTCTCGCGGAGGATGTTCGCCTCTCCCCTTTTATCTTGCATCATGATGTGTCACACCTTACTGAACTGATTTTTGAGTGCCTACCCAGATTAAGGTTACCAGGGATTTTCCTCAACAGGGCAACGCCTGTGTACGTGATGCCATTAAGCATAGCGCGCTGATCAAGTGATCCGCCGTTTAAGCGGCGCCGTTCACGGTGAGATTTTTCGAGGCTGGCATAGGCAAGCAACCGGTTGGCTTACTTGCAGCCCCTTCAACTCGTCGGCGCTTCGTACCCGACGAACTCGTGAGCAACCACCACGCGGGTGGGGCCTTCGCCGGGCAGGCGGGTCACCCGCCCGACGAACCAGCGCTGCTCCTGGGCTGAATAGCAAGGATAGCTCTGGGTGAATCGCTCGCAGGTACTGCTCAGCACCGCGCGAAGACCTTTGGCGAAATCGGCAGCACCATTGGCATGACCTCCCTGTGCCCGATCACAAACCGTTAAATAATTGACCCCTTCAGTCAATTGATCAAGTTCACCGCCGTTTGCGATGGCAAATTTTCGCCATGCCTCGTTGACGGCGAGAATGATCCCCCTTTCATCAAGAATGGCGACATGCGTGGTCAAGGCGTCAAGTGCGGCACGGGCTAGGCGTTCCGACTCTTGGGCTTGCGTGAGGGCTTGCTTATAGGCAGACAAGTCCAAAACGGCAACTGTCGTTCCTTCATCGGGCTTGGCAGGGTTCAGTGCCGAGCCATTGATCAAGACGGGGATGACCGCACCATCCCCGCGCCGCCAGCGGACCTCCAACGTGCCCACGCCCAGCTTACGGATCTGCGCGTACAAAGACTCACCGACGAAATCGAACTCTTCCTGGGACAGATACAGCATTCGCGAACTTTGGCCGAGCAGCACGTCACGCTGGTAGCCGAGCATCCGGCACAGTTGGTCGTTGACTTCGAGGAACCGGCGCGCAGCAACCCGCCCAACGCCAACCGGCACCGCACGATACAGGCTGGCCAGCCGCGTTTCGTGGTCCGATAAGTCCGCCTGGGCGGCCTTTAGCAAACCGATATCAGTGAACGTCAGCACCACGCCGGAGACGGCTTCCTCGCCAACGTGATAAGGCAAGACCCGCATCAAAAACCAGGCCCCTGCCCGTGTGCGCACTTCCTGCTCACGCTCGCTGCCACCCGCTGCCACTGCTTCGATCATCTCGTAAGGGTCCGCATCGACCAACGTGTGCAATAGGTGACTCACCGGCCGCCCGACATCCGTGTCCAAAATTTTAAAAACGTGCTTGATCGGTGGGGTAAAACGGCGAATCAGCCGGTGCTCGTCGAGGAACAAGGTTGCGATCCGGGTACTGGTCATGAAATTGTCCAGATCGTTATTCAGCTCAATCAATTCCATGATTTTGCGCTGATGCTCGGCGTTGACGGTGTGTAATTCCTCATTGACAGACTGTAATTCTTCGTTGACGGATTGCAGCTCTTGATTGGTGCTCTGCAACTCCTCGTTGCTGGCGAGAAGCTCTTCGTTGGTAGCTTGTAATTCTTCGTTTGAGGTTTCCAGTTCCTCAATGGTCGCTTGCAGGTTTTCGCGGGAAAATTGCAACTCCTGCTCCAGATCACGGATACGCTGTTCCGCCTCCTGACCTGCGTCATAAAGCTGGGAACCGCCCGTAGCGGTGTCCGCTGGTGCTGCGGGGTTATGCTCAATTAAAATCACCGCCAAAGGCTCCTGGCCTTTTTTGCCAGGCAGCGGTCGGATACGAATATGCACCGTCCGGGATTCATCGCGCCAGCGGATTCGGATACCCGTGTATCGGACTTCCTGACCGCCGCTGAAGACCCGCTGCAAGCCGGTGGCCAGCGGGATGGCCAAATCCTGGACCGCGATTTTGGTGATATCGGTTTGCATCTTGCCGGATTGCAAGCGGAAGTACCCATCTGGATCGCCCAAAATGTGCAAGGCTTCCTTCTGCTCATTCACTACGACCGCCAGCGGCATGTAATCATCGGCCAAAGCCTGAAGCAAGCGATCCAGCAACCGCTCTTCCTGGTAATCACGCGCTGGATACGCATTCGGTGTGCGTGGGCGGCTCGACTTGGGTCGCAGTTCCGGTAGGGTGTTAAACTCCAGATTATTACCGGTCGGGTTGCGCTTGCCCTTGGAAGCAAAAATCTTGAGCTTATGGTGCAGCGTTTCGAACGCATCGCTCAAATCGCCTGGTGTTTCGCTGCTGCCCAACAGCAAAAGCCCTTGGGGATTGAGTGAGAAATTAATCAATTCCATCGCTTTGCGTTGTAACACCGGCTGGAGATAAATCAGCAGGTTGCGACAGCTTACCAACTCGATATTGGTAAACGGCGGGTCTTTGATCAGATTGTGCTGCGCAAAAACCACCATCTCCCGCAACACACGAGCCACCTGATAACGATGGTCTTCACGGCGGTGAAAGTACTTGGTGAGATAACCGGGTGGCAGATCGGCGGCGGCGCTCTCAGGATAGAGGCCGCTGCTGGCCCGCAGGATCGCGTCGTGATCCAGATCCGTGGCGAAAATCTTGATCTCGATAGGCTTGCTCAGACGCTCCGCCACCTCGCGGCTGAGCATCGCCAAGGTGTAGGCTTCCTCACCGCTAGAACAGCCGGCCACCCAGAAACGGATTTCCCGGCTTGCAACGCGCTCGAACAACGCCGGTAGGTAACGGCTTTCCAGTTCTTCAAACACCTCGCGGTCACGGAAAAAATTGGTGACCCCGATCAGTAACTCCCGGTACAACGCCATCACTTCGCCGGGATAGCCTTCCATAAATTTGACGTAATCGCGCAGCGCATGAACCTGGTTCATCGTCATGCGCCGCTCGATCCGCCGGATAACGGTATTGGGCTTATAGTGGGTAAAATCCACCCGCGTGCGTTCACGCAAGAGCGTAAAGATCCGCGTTAGACCGTCCTCATCGGGCATTGCCGGCGCTAATTGGTTGGACCTTGCAGCATACGCAGGCTCGATAAAGGACCTGTCTCTTATCGGCATGTCTTCGGGCGGCAGGATGAAATCGGTTAGCCCAGTCGAAATGGCAGCGCGCGGCATCCCATCGAAACGGGCCGAATCGGCGCTTTGCACCAGCACGATACCACCGGCTTCCTTGATCCCGCGAACCCCACGCACCCCGTCGCTACCGGTGCCGGAAAGAATCACGCCAATGGCTTTTCCGGCCTGATCCTCAGCGAGAGAGCGCAAAAACACATCAATGGGTAAATTAAGGCCCCGGCTATGATCGGATTCCCGCAACAGGAGCTTGCCATGGAAAATCGATAGATTTTTCTTGGGGGGGATCAGGTAGACCGAGTTGGCTTCAACGCGCATGCCTTCTTCAGCACGGCGAACTGGCATGGCGGTGCGCTTGGACAGCAACTCGACCATCATGCTTTTATAATCCGGCGAAAGGTGTTGAATGACGATAAACGCCATACCGCTATCGGCGGCCATGCGGGAGAAAAACGATTCCAGTGCCTCCAGGCCACCGGCCGAGGCGCCGATGCCGACGTAGTAAACTGGACGGACGCTTTCGCTTTCTGCTTGGGGGTGATCGTGATGCTGCATCGCGGGAAATTCTACGGCGTGACCGAGACAAGCAAAATCATCGCGCTAATGCTGGGCGGGCATTATGGCAAGGCGCGATGGTGAACAGCTTTGCCAAACATACAGGGCCGACATCTTACCCCGAAACGGCGGCAGGATTTAACCGCTTGGCTCCGTTAATGATAGGGCAACGGTCTACGGTTCGCTGAAATAGATAGCGTGCGGGCTGAACGGGCCGTTCAATCGTCAAGTATCGTGAGGAAATCGTATTGCAAATGACAGCGGATTTTGGTGACTTTCAGGCGATCTTTCTGGGCATTGAGAAGCTGTAGAGCGTATTCGATATATTGCCGGCTGGACATTTCGTTAGCCGTATAACGCCGCAGTAAATCCAGCCAACGCTCATGTACTGCGCAAGGCGTCGAGCGGTCGCCGCCTGCCAGTGGGCAATCGGGGCACCGTGCCTTGGCCAGCGCATGGACCGCTAGCCGTTTTTGCCATTGCTGGCGATAGTCTTGCGCGTAGGTTTCGATCCATTCCAACGCACGAGCCTGACGCTCGGCAACGGGAAATTGCCTGACATAGCGCTTGATGGCTGCGACTTGTCCGAACAGAAAATCGGCGTCGGACATGCTAACGTCTTGTGCTTCGCCCACGAACCGGGCGATCAGTGCCAAAGTGGGATCATCTACGATATGCATAAAAGTGCATTGATTTACCGACTGGATTTGATTATAGCAAAATAATGGTGCATTGCACAAAAATTAATTTAGCGATGACGGCACACGCCAACCGGAACACGGCGTGATCCCGTTTTCAGCCCTACCTTTCTGGAGAAGTGAGACGTGCTTCAAAGGTTTAAGCGCTCAACTCGACGGTTGCTGGCGTTGCTGGCCCTATTACCTGCGGCGGTTCTTATACTCGGCCTGTTGTATATGCTCGGCACCATTTACCTGGAGGGTAGTCCACGCGGGTTCTGGGCCAGCCTGGAATGGGCCTCCGAGACTCTGACCACGACCGGCTATGGTGGGGATTCTCGCTGGAGCCATCCCGTGATGAATCTATTCGTCATGGCGACGCAATTCCTGGGGATGTTTTTAGTCTTTATGATCTTCCCGGTGTATGTGTTGCCCTACTTTGAAGAACGGTTTGAAGCCCGGCTACCGCGCTTACTACCGCCGATGACGGATCAAGTGCTGTTCTTTCGCTATGGCCCAGCCATTGATTCTTTAATTGAAGAATTTCAACGGCTTGGATCGGCGTTCGTCATCCTGGAAGAAGACGTCGTACTGGCCCGCAGCCTGCGGGATCGCGGTTACCAGGTGGTGATCGGCACGCTCGACGAAGACCCAGACGTGCTCGTTGGCGTTAAAGAGGCGCGCGCCGTGGTGACTAACGGTGACGATCATGCCAACGCCACCTGCATCCTGATGACCCGCGAGCAAGGCTTCGAAGGCTCAATTTACGCCCTGGCCGACGATCCCTTACATCGGCCACCGATGCTAAAAGTGGGGGCCACCGCCGTTTTTACACCGACGCACATTCTGGGCGGGGCGTTAGCGGCGCGGGCCAGTACGCGGATTACCCCACCGGCGGAAGGACTGCATCTGCTCGGCACGCAAGTCGGCTTGGCAGAATTTCGGGTGCGCTCGGATAGCCCGTTGGCAGGGCAACGACTCGGCGACTTGCATCTACGCGAGCGTCACGGTGTGACCGTCATTGGCCAATGGCGCGGTGGTCAGTTTTGCACCGTTAAGAACATGGATACCCGGATCGAACCAGGGGCAATTCTGGTGGCGGTCGGCGCTCAGCCCAATCTCGTGCAAGTCGAGCGGCTGGCTGCGCCCATTCGCCGCACCGGCCCGATTGTCGTCGCCGGTTTCGGCACGGTCGGCAGCAAAGTGGTGGAAATGCTGCGTGACGCCCGCGAAACCACCATCGTCATTGACGAGCAACTCATGCCAGGGGTCGATGTGGTGGGTAATATCCTGGAACACGCTACTCTGGAGCGCGCTAAAGTACGCGAAGCCAGCGCGGTGGTGCTGGCCTTGAGCAACGATAGCGGCGGTATTTTCGCCACGGCGGTGGTGCGCGATTACGCACCGGAAATCCCGCTGATCGTCCGCGTCAATCGTGCGCCTAACGTCCCTCGGCTGTATCAAGTGGGCGCGGATTTCGCGCTATCCGTCGGGCAAGTCGCAGGAGAAATTTTGTCCTACCACCTGTTGGCCGAACAGCGGGTGGCGGTCGAACAGCGCCTGAAGTTTGTACGGCTGGGTGCGGGGAGTCTGGTCGGCTTACATCCGTGGCGGGCGTATGTACGGGAACGCACCGGCGCCGCCGTGGTGGCCGTCGAGCGGGATCAAAATGTGTTTGTCAAATTCGATGAGGGATTTCGAGTACGCCCGGACGATGTGCTATTCGTCTGCGGCACCATTGGCGGACTGGACCACTATGTGCGTGAGTTCAAACCGGAGCCAATCGAAAATCCGCACCTGTCTCTTATACACATCTGACGCTGCCGACTAGCGATCTAGTGTATATCTCGGTGGTCGCCGTATCATTAAAAAAAATCTAGACGGCTGTCTATAGTTTTT
>DPWB01000299.1 GCA_003527885.1 Candidatus Competibacteraceae bacterium | reverse complement strand
TGAGATTTGTTTTTTTCAATGATACGGCGACCCCCGAGATCTACACTAGATCGCTCGTCGGCAGCGTCAGATGTGTATAAGAGACAGCCTTTGGCACCGCCGGCTGCAACCTGTCCTGCAAGTTCTGCCAGAACTGGGATATGAGCAAATCCCGCGAGATGGATACGCTGGCCGATGCCGCGTCCCCGGAGAAGCTGGCGCGAGTCGCGCACGAGTTGGGCTGCCGCAGCGTGGCTTACACCTACAACGACCCGGCCATCTTCATGGAATACGCCGCCGACGTGGCGACCGCCTGCCGGGAGTACGGCATCAAGTCGGTGGCGGTGACCGCCGGCTATATGTGCGACGAACCGCGCCGGGAGTTCTACCGCCACATGGATGCGGCCAATGTCGATCTCAAGGCGTTTTCGGAGGATTTTTACTGGAAGATTTGCGGCGGTCACTTGCAGCCGGTGCTGGATACCCTGGTTTACCTCAAGCGCGAAACCAGCGTCTGGTTCGAGATCACCACGCTACTGATTCCGGGCGAGAACGACACCGACGCGGAACTGGAGGCGTTGACGCAGTGGGTGGTGGAGAACCTGGGGTCGGACGTGCCGCTGCATTTCACCGCTTTTCACCCCGACTGGAAGATGACCCACCATTCGCCCACTCCACCTTCGACCCTGAGCCGGGCGCGGCGCATCGCCGTCAAGAACGGCGTCCGCTACGCTTATACCGGCAACGTCCACGACGAAAAGGGCGGCAGCACCTATTGCCACGCCTGCAACCGGAAACTGATCGGCCGCGACTGGTACGCGCTGGGGGTTTGGAACCTGGACGCCGAGGGCTGCTGTAGCGCCTGTGGCGCGCCCTGCGCCGGAGTGTTCGAGGCCAAACCGGGAACCTGGGGCGCGCGGCGGCGGCCGGTGCGCTTGCGGCAATATGCGGCCTGACGCCTCGGCATCAGGCCCGCCGCGTTAGCCCTCGATGCTCGGCTACCGGCACGGCTTTCACGCCGGCAATTTCGCCGATGTCTTCAAACATGCGGTGCTGGTGTGCCTGCTCCAGAGGTTGCGGGCCAAGGACAAACCATTTCGCGTGATTGATACCCACGCCGGCGCCGGGCGCTACGATTTGTGGTCGGCGCCGGCGCAAAAGAATCGCGAATTTGCCGCTGGTATCGGCCGCTTGTGGGATCAGGCGGGTCTGAGTCCCGAGCTTGGCGACTATCTGGAGTGGGTCCGAACCTTGAACCCGGACGGCCGGCTCCGCTGGTACCCCGGTTCGCCGCGCATCAGTCGCGCTCTGTTGCGGCCGGGCGACCGGCTGGCGCTGACCGAACTGCACCCCGACGAAGTTCCGCGCCTGATGGCCGAATTCGGTGGCGACCGGTCAGTGACGGTCCAGCACGCCGATGGTTATGCCGCGCTCGAATCGTTGCTACCGCCCCCCGAACGGCGTGGGCTGGTGCTGCTGGACCCGGCGTACGAATTCAAGGGGGAATTCGACCGGGTGCTGGCGGCGGTGCGCTTGATCCACCGCCGCTGGGCTAGCGGCATCGTGGCTATCTGGTATCCGATTCTCGACCGAGCGCCGAGCGCGCGCTTTCAGAAACGGTTGCGCGAGTCGGGTATTCCCGCCATCCTGTGCGCCGAATTGGGCCTGCATCCCTATGGGAGTCCACCGGGTTTGCACGGCTGCGGTATGATCGTCATCAACCCACCGTGGAAACTGGCTGACACGCTCGACCGCTTGCTGCCCGAACTGTTGGCTCTTTTGCGGATCGGCCAACACGGCCAAACCCGGCTGGAGTGGCTAGCGCCAGCACCTTGAAGCATTCAAGGGATTGGTCCGCTTGGGTTCCGTTTTTGAGGATCGATAACGATAATGGCTCATACGAATATCATCGATGCCGCCACCTTGAGCGTTCATCTTGACGATCCCGATTGGGTGGTGATGGATTGCCGCTTCAGTCTGGCCGATCCTGAAGCCGGACGGCAGGCCTATGCGGAAAGCCATCTTCCGGGCGCTCGTTACGCGCATCTGGACGAGGATTTGTCGGGTCCCATCACGCCCGCCACCGGCCGTCATCCGCTGCCCGACCCGCTAAAACTGGCCCGGAAGCTGGGAGCGTGGGGGATCGGCAACGACACCCAAGTGGTCGCTTACGACGATATGGGCGGGATCCTGGCCGCCTCGCGGTTATGGTGGCTGTTGCGCTGGTTGGGCCATGACGCTTGCGCGGTGCTGGACGGCGGATTTACGGCCTGGCAACAGGCCGGTTTGCCGCTGGGCGAACAATTGCCCGCCATCCCGCCCCAACGCTTCGAAGCCCGACCGGTGGATCGATTGTGGCTGACCACGGCACAGGTTGAAGCGCTGTCTGCTCAGGAACTGCTGCTGGATGCGCGGACGGCGGTTCGCTATCGGGGGGAACAAGAACCCGTCGATCCGGTCGCCGGCCACATTCCGGGCGCGGTCAACCTCCCGACCGAAGCTAACCTGGGAACGGATGGCCGGTTTCGGCCAACCGACGAACTGCGGGAACGGTTTTTGGCCGTCATGAACGGACGGGCGTCGGCGGCGGTGGTGCATGGCTGCGGCTCCGGCGTGACCGCCTGCCACAATCTGTTGGCGCTGTCTCTTATACACATCTCCGAGCCCACGAGACCGTACTAGATCTCGTATGCCGTCTTCTGATTGAAAACAAAAAATACAGAACATAATCTACGAGAGCGG
>DPWB01000034.1:8042-17341 GCA_003527885.1 Candidatus Competibacteraceae bacterium | reverse complement strand
AGCTATATATTGGATTGTCTTTTTTTTTTTTTTCAAGCAGAAGACGGCATACGAGATCTAGTACGGTCTCGTGGGCTCGGAGATGTGTATAAGAGACAGGCCAGCGCCCCGATGCGATTTTCATGGATCACACCATGCCCGGCCTGGATGGGGTGGCCGCCGTCCGGCAGATCAAGCGCGAACCCGGAACCGCGGCGATTCCGGTGACGATGTACACCTCCAAGGACGATCAGGCCTACCAGGAAGAAGCCCGGGCGGCCGGCGCCATCGGCGTCCTGGTCAAACCGGCGACGCCGGATGCGTTGGGTGCCGTGCTGAAACAGATGAACGAGCGGTTCGACGCGGCGGCGGCGTTGGCCGTCCCGGTGTTTCCGCCGGCTGCTTCGCCCGCCTTGCCGGCCGGAGAGGCGGTACCGTCCGAACAGATCGAAAAGATCGCTCTCGAAAAAGCCGAACTGGTGGTCTACGACGCCATTGAATCCCAGGTGCTGCCGCTGATCAACGATGTCATCGCCAAACTGCGGCGGGATTTGGAAGGTTCTCAAGAGCAGATCGGCGCCCGGATCGCGGCGCGGGAGTGCGAGGCGCAGCTCGCCAAATGGCAGCCGCCCACCTCCGATAGCGATATTCACGCTGCGGCTGCGGACGCGGTCCGGTCTCAACTGCCGCCGCTGTTACAGGAGCGTTTCGAAGCGTTGCAGCGCGAAGGGCGGGTCTTTTTGGAGCGTCAGGCCAAGGAGATAACGACCCAGGTCTGCGAGGGCCAGCTACAGGAGCTGTCCGGGCGTGTGGTCCAGCAGCTCGACGCCAAGGTGGCCGAGGCCACCCAACAAGTCAAGGAGTCGGTGCACGGTGCCCTCGTGCAAACCTCCCGAGAAGTGGCCCAGCAAGTTGTCGCCGAAAACGAAAGCGCCAACGCGGCGGGCAGCCTGGTGGCGGAACATATCTTCCAACAGCTTCTGAGCGAGGCCAAACAGGATATGCGGCGACGGGTTTATCAAGCTGCGGCTTGGGCGGCGGCGATCGGCGTCGGCGCGGCGGTGCTGGCCTACGGATTGAGATGAAGGGCCACGCGGTCCATGCCAGCTTGTCCCCAGGATAAAAGCCAAACAGGCGGATGATGCATCATGACGGATATCATGTCTCTGGTCGTTGGAACGATCATCGGGTTGGCGGCGGGCGGCGCTATCATTTTTCTGTTGCCGTACCGGGCCTTACAAAGTGATCGGTCCCGGATCCAGAACGAACTGGCGGAAGAGCAAGCCAAGAATAACGAACTGCAAAATACGCTGCTCAGCCAGCAGTCGACCGCCTATCAGGCCCGCCAAGCCCTGCTGTTGCAACAGAAACGTCTCGAAGAAGAGCTGGCCCGGACCGCCGAGCTGCACGGCGGCCTGGAGCAACAGTACGCGGAACTGAAGGCCCGTCACGAACGGGATCGGCAGACCCATCTTTTGGAAGCGACGCGATTGCGCGATGCGACGACCCGCGTCGAACAGGAAAAAGCGGCACTGCAAAAGCAGTTTGTCCAAGAGCGGGTCGAATGGGACCGGCAACTGCAAAGCCTGTTGCTGCAAAACACCCACATCGAAGACCAGTTACAGGGCTTGCAACGGGATAAGACGCTGGTGAGCGCCCGCTTGGAGCAGCAGCAGGAGATGTGGGAAGGCGAGCGTTTGGAGCTGCAGGTCCAGCTCAACACTTTGGAAGATAGCCTGGCGCTCTACAAAGCCCGCGCCCAACAGCAGTTACCCCCCGACGCCGCCCAGTGGGCCGAGCAGTTGCGGGCGGAAGCCGCCGCCGAATTGGAACAGCGGCGGGCGGCCTGGGAAGCGGAGCGCAAATCCTTGCGCGAACAACTGGAGCGCTTGCAGGCCGAGCGGCGGGCGGCCCCGGGATCGGGCGCCCAGGCGGCGCCATCCGGAAACTGGGAGCAGGAAAAACAGAATTTGCTCCAGCAGCTGGATCACGCCCATCGGTTGCGGCGGGATCTTGAGGAGAAGATGGCGGCGCGAGACCGCCAGGCAGAGCAGGAACGAAGTGCGTTGGAAGCGGAAATCGAACAGTTGATGGAGCGGTTTTTACGTATGCATGAGGGGCGTGACGCCTAAAGTCGTCGCGCCGCCGGTTTGAGTCGCCCGTTCTGTCGGATCGGGCGGCGCGAATCCGCCCGCCAAACCCCCGCTATTCGATGCCCCGTTTCCTCTGCCGGACCGACAGGCGTCGGAAACGGTGACGAGCGACTTGTCGCCCGACCGTCGCGCCTTCCGCGACAGCCTTTCTGGATAGGAAAAACATGCGCGTACTGGTGGTTGGCGGAGCGGGTTATATCGGCTCCCACATGGTCAAAATGCTGGATCAGCGCGGTTGCCGGGTGACGGTGCTGGACGACCTGTCGGCCGGCTATCGCGATGCGGTCGTGGGGGGGCGGTTCGTGCTGGGCGATCTGGGCGATGAAGCCGTGCTGGACGCGTTGTTCGACGCCGACCGCTTCGACGGGGTGATGCATTTCGCATCCTACATTCAGGTCGGCGAGTCGGTGCGGGAGCCGGCCAAGTACTATCGCAACAACACTTTCAAGACGCAGGTTCTGTTGGACGCCATGCGCTCCCATCAGGTCAACCACTTCATCTTTTCATCGACCGCCGCCATTTTCGGCGAGCCCGTACGCACGCCCATCGACGAAGATCACCCGAAAAATCCCATCAATCCCTACGGGCGCAGCAAATGGATGGTGGAGCAGATGCTGGAGGACTACGATCGGGCGTACGGGTTAAAGGCGGTCAAACTGCGCTACTTCAATGCGGCCGGCGCCGATCCCGAAGGCCGGTTGGGCGAACGCCACGACCCGGAAACCCACCTGATTCCCCTGGTGCTTCAGGCCGCTGGCGGACGCCGGCCGAACGTCACGGTGTTCGGCGCCGACTACGATACGCCGGATGGCACCTGCATTCGCGATTACATCCATGTGGCCGATCTGTGCGAGGCGCATTGGCTGGCGTTGCGGCGGTTGTGGGAGGGCGGGGAGAGCGCGGCTTACAATTTAGGCAACGGCAACGGCTTTTCGGTGCGGGAAGTGATCGACACCGCCCGAACGGTGAGCGGGCGGGATTTTACGGTCGTGTACGGCGAGCGCCGGCCGGGCGATCCGGCGCGGTTGGTGGCCGACTCTCGGCGGGCGCGGACCGATCTGGGCTGGACGCCGCGTTATGCGGAGCTGGCAACCATCGTCGAGCACGCCTGGCATTGGGAAACGCGACAGCGCTAGGTTGGGCCTCAAGCGGCCATCCGCTCCAGCGCCGCCCGCAAATCCCCTTCCAAAACAGCCGATTTTTCGGTGCGCGTGTCGACGATGACGAAGACGACATCGGCATCGGCCACCACCGTGGCGCTGCCCTTGAGGGTGACGAGCTGGCGCATGACGCAACTGCGGTTGCCGATGGATTTGACCTGGGTGGTGATGTCCAGGGTTTCGCCCATGTAGGCGGCGCGGCGGTAGTTGATATTGATGTTGACCAGGGCGAAGGTGTAACCGCGCTCCTGAAGGAAATCGATACTGCCCTGACTTTCCAGGAAGCTCCAGCGCGCTTCTTCCAAAAACTCCAGATAACGGGCGTTGTTGACGTGGCGGTATAAATCGAGATGATAACCGCGCACCTTGATTTCGATACGGTGGGACATGCGGGCGCTCCCTTGAAGCGAGGGTGGTGGGCGGTCGCGCGGGGCTTGTGGGCGCCCGGCGGCCCGATCGGCCAAAGCTTTATTGTAAAGAACCTGCGGCCCAAGCACATGCGCGTTTTGGCTGTGAGGGGGCTGGCCGAGGAACGGCGGCCGAGCGAACGTCCGAGAGAACGATGATGGAACCGAATGAGCGGCGGGTTGCGAGCGAATCCTGGAGGTGGCCGGTGGCGGCGCCTTCCGGGAGCGGGGATGGCGGGGACGTGCAGGTCTGGCGGGCGAGTTTGCGCCAGCCCACCGAGCGACTGGCCGAGTTGTCCGCGCACCTATCGGCGGACGAACGGGAACGGGCGGCGCGGTTTCGCTTCCCGGAGCACGGCAACCGCTTCATTGCCGGACGGGGGCTGTTGCGGGAGTTGTTGGCCGCCTACCTCGACCGGCCGGCCGCGGCGCTACGCTTCGCGCAGGGAAGGCACGGCAAGCCCGTCCTGACTGGCGCGGAGGCGGGAGCCGGCCTGTGTTTCAACCTGTCGCACAGCGAGGACGGCGTGCTGTATGCGGTCGCCCGCCGCGCGGTGGGCGCGGATTTGGAATGTCACGGCCGGTCCGTCCGCTACGAGGCCATCATCGACCGGATTTGCACCTCGGGCGAGCTGGCGTGCTTTCAGGCCCAGCCGGCCGAGCGGCGACGGGAGGCATTTTTTGGCTGTTGGACCCGCAAGGAGGCGATCGCCAAGGCTTTGGGGGGCGGTCTGGCCAGCGGGTTGCGCACGCTGGAGGTTTGTTTTGCAAAAGATGGGCGACCGGAGGGGCGGCTGCGCCTTCGCGATGCCGAGGGTCGGGAATGGAGCGTGTTGAGCCTGCCGCTGGAGCCCGGTTGGAGCGGGGCGTTGGCGGGGGCCGGCGCGGAGTGGCGCTGGCGGGGAAGGCGCTTGCCGGATGCCGGCGATGGGACGAGCTAGAATTTGGTCGGTTGCGGCGCTCGGGAGGAGATGAGGTGAAGGGGGATTCGCCGTCAGGCGCGGCGTCGCTCAGGTTGTTCGATCTGGCGCTGGCGCTGCTGTTGCTCGGCGTGCTGGCGCCTTGGTGGCTGGCGCGCGCGTTGCTTGGCCTGGTGCAGACCGGCCGTCCGGTCGAACGCCGCCGGCTGTTGGGCCGCGACCGACGACCTTTCGAGCGATTGGCGTTCTCGGGAACGGTGGCCGGACGGGGAGGGGCGGTGTTGCTCAATATCTTGCGCGGCGACATGGCCTTCGCCGGCCCGCGCCCCTTGACGCTCGAAGAAGCGGCGGCGGTGCCGGTCGAAGCGGAAGGGCGTTTCGCGGTTCGGCCGGGCCTGTTCTCTCCCTATCGGCTCCAGCGCTTGACCGGCATCGCGCACGACCCCGAAAGCGAGCTGGATCGGGCCTTTGCCGAACGTGCGTCCCTGCGGGGCAGTCTGGGCTTGATCGCGCGTTCGCTGCTGGCCCTGCTGTTGGGCGGCGGCGACCGGCCGACGCCGCCCTCGCTCGACTTTTTCGGCGTCCCCATCGTCAACACCACCATGGATGAAGCCCTCGCTTGGATCGCCGCGCGCGCCGCCCCCCCGCTGACCGGGGCGACGGACCCGTGGCAAGAGCCCCGGAACGGGTCTTTGTTGGCTTTCGTCAACCCCGACTGCCTCAACATCGCTTACCGGAACGAACGTTACCGGGCTGTGCTGCAAAGCGCGGCTCGGGTGCTGCCGGACGGCATCGGCCTGAAGATCGGCTGTCGGATCCTGGGCGTGGGTTTGGCCGCCAACGTCAACGGCACCGATCTGTTCCCGCGCTTGTGCGAGCGCGCCGCCCGCGATGGTCTGAGCCTATTTTTGCTGGGCGCGCGGCCGGGGGTGGCCGACCAGGTGGCCGCGAACATGCGGCAACGCTATCCGACGCTGGTCGTTGCCGGGGTCCAGCACGGCTATTTCGATTCGAGCGAGCAAGACGCCGTCATCGGACGGATCAATGACTCCAGGGCCCGGATTTTGCTGGTGGCGTTCGGGGTGCCCCGGCAGGAACTGTGGCTGGCGGAACACCACCAGCGCCTGCGGCCGCCGGTGCGGATGGGGGTGGGCGGGCTGTTCGATTTTTATTCCGGCCGGATTCCCCGCGCCCCGTTGTGGCTGCGCGAAATCGGCCTGGAATGGGTCTGGCGGCTCGCCCAAGAGCCGGGGCGGATGTGGCGGCGTTACCTGCTCGGCAATCCGTTATTTTTGTACCGCGTGTGGCGGCAGGCCCGCCGGGAAGCGAAGCGATGAGCGAACAATCCGACCGTTGGTTCGAACCCGATCCGACGCTGCGCGAGGCCTTGTTGAGCCGTTACGGCCAAGTGCGGCCCGACGGTTTCTGGCGGCAGTTGCGCTTTCAGATCAAACGCTCGACCTGGAAAGCGGTGATCGGCAGCACTTACGTGTTCAAGCGGCTGCTGGATATCGTGGTGTCCCTGGAACTGCTGCTTTTGTTGGCGCCGCTGTTCCTGGTGGTGGCGGTGCTGATCAAGCTGGAGTCGCCGGGTCCGATATTCTTCAGGCAAACCCGGGTCGGGCGCTGGGGCAAGCTCTTTTCCATGTGGAAGTTCCGGTCGATGTACGTCGACGCCGAGGCCCGCAAGGCGGAACTGCTGGCCCGCAACGAGTCGGCCGGCGGCGTGCTGTTCAAGATGAAACGCGATCCGCGCATCACCCGCGTCGGCCGCTTCATCCGCCGCGCCTCCATCGACGAGCTGCCGCAGTTCTGGAACGTGCTGGTGGGCGACATGTCGCTGGTGGGGCCGCGTCCGGCGCTGCCGAGCGAAGTGGACAAATACTCGCTGGCCGACCGACGGCGGCTGGAAGTCATTCCGGGCATCACCTGTATCTGGCAGGTTTCGGGACGCTCGGACATTCCGTTTCCGGAGCAGGTCAAGCTCGACGTGCGCTATATCGAGTCGTCCTCGCTGCGGCAAGACATCCTGATTTTGCTCAAGACCGTGCCGGCGGTGCTGTTGGGGCGGGGGGCCTATTAGCTCGTGCAGGTATTGATTTTGGCCGACCGGCTGGGCCGGGAGTTGCAGCCGCTGACCGACCGATCCTGTGTGGCCATGTTGCCGGTGGTCGGTAAAGCGGTGTTGGAGCATGTGCTGGAAAGGCTGGCCGCCGCCGGTTTGCGGCAGGCGCTGGTGGCTGTTTCACCGCAGGCCGAAGAAGTGCGGGCGGCGTTCGGCGACGGCGGCCGCTGGGGAATGCGGCTGGATTATATCCTGACCCGCGGCGAAGCCGATCCCGACGAGGTGCTGGATTTGAGCCAGCCCCGCCTGGCTGGAGCGGTGCTGGCCCTGCGGGGAGACATGCTTTACGGCTTCAGCCCGGCACAATTCCTGCGAGCCGCCCGCGAAACGGCGGGTCCGGTCGTCTACGGGAAAACCCCGGAGCAGCCGATCAGCATTTGCCTGCATCAAGACGGTGGTCGCGGCGGTTTGGAGTGGTTGCGCTGGAGCGGCGCGCCGAAGGCCACCGCGCCGGTGTGGCCGGTGGTGGAACTGCCGGGCACGGTGAATGGCCTGGACTCCTTGAAGGCCTATCACCGGGCCAACCTTGATGCGGCCGCCGGGCGCATCCCGGAATTGATCGTGCCGGGCCGACAGGTCGCCCTCGGCTTGACGGCGGGTTTGCGCTCCCAGCTCTCGCCGCGCAGCCTGCGGGAAGGGATCGCGTGGGTCGGTCGCGGTTGCCGGATCGACCCCAGTGCCGAATTCCACGGCGAGGTGGTGGTCGGCAACCGGGCGATCGTGGACCGGCTGGCCATTCTGCGGGACAGCGTGGTGCTGCCGGATACCTACATCGGCGAGCTGGTGGAGGTGCGTAACGCCATCGTGCAGGGCAACCGGCTGATCCGGGTGGACATCGGCGCGGTGCTGTCGGTGGCCGAGACGTTTTTGCTGGCCGACCTGGGCGAGACCACCTTGAGCCGTTTCATCGCCGAGCCGGTAAACCGGTTGTTCGGCCTGCTGTTGCTGGCCGCGTCGCTGCCGCTGTGGCCGCTGGCGTTGCTCGCCGCGCTGGCCGAGAACCACCGTCAGCCGTTGCGCGCGGTGCGCCTGCGGGGCAATCGCCTGGAATTCGATGAGTTCGGCGTGCGCCGGCGGCGGGAATTCAGCGCGTGGGAATGGGCGACCTCGATCCCGGTCTTGCGTTTTCTGCCGCGCTTGTTGGCGGTCGCGAGCGGCGATCTGCGGGTCGTGGGAACGGACGCGCTGACCCCCGAACAGGCGGCCGAACGCCTGGAGGAGTGGGAGCGGTTGGGCGATCAGGCGCCGGCGGGATTGATCGGGCCGACCCAGTTGCTGTTGCCGGCGTCCGCTCCGCGCGAAGAGCGGCTGATGAGCGACGCGTTCTACGCCCGCCAGCGCAGCGCCGGCCGGGATTTGTACTACCTTGCGCGGGGCCTGGGAACGTTGCTCACGCCGCGCGCTTGGTGGCCGGTTTAGGCGCGGGATCCGGAGGTCTGTCATGGAGTTGAGCTTTTGGCACGAACGCTGGGAACGCGCCGAAATCGGCTTTCACCAGCAAGATATCAACGCTCAGCTCCAGCGCTTCTGGAACCGGCTGGAGCTGCCGGCCGGCCGCCGGGTGTTCGCGCCGCTATGCGGCAAGAGCCAGGATTTGCTGTGGCTGGCCGGCGAGGGCTATCCGGTCACCGGCGTGGAAATCAGCCCGCTCGCCGTCGAGGGGTTTTTCCAAGAAAACCACTTGCGGCCGCACCGCTGGCGGGAAGGCGCGTTCGAGGTGTGGGAGCAGGACGAAATCCGCATTCTGCTGGGCGATTTCTTCGCCCTGGAGCCGCGCCATCTGACCGGTGTCGCCGGCGTCTACGACCGCGCCGCGCTGATCGCCTTGCCCCCGGCGATGCGCGAGGGGTACGCGCGTAAGCTGGACGCCATTTTGCCGGCCGGGGTCCGCACGCTGCTGGTGACGCTGGAATACGATCAGGCGCTGTTGGCGGGTCCGCCCTTTGCGGTCGCCGAGCCGGAAATCCGGGCATTGTTCGGGTCGGGGCACGAGGTGGAGCCGCTGTACGCGCGGGATGCGCTGGCGGAGGAATCCCGCTGGCGGGAGCGCGGCCTGACTTGGTTGCTGGAAAAAGCCTACCGGCTGACGCACCGTGCGGCGCCGGGCCGATGAGCGCCGCGCCCGCGCCGGGGTCGGCCGCGCTCGCGTTGCGGATTTTTCTGCCGTTTGCCGCCGGCTATTTTCTCTCGTATCTGTACCGGACCATCAACGCGGTGCTGTCGCCTTATCTGACGGTGGAATTGCGGTTGGACGCCACCGAGCTGGGCTTGTTGACCAGCGTCTATTTTCTGACCTTCGCGGCGTTTCAACTGCCGTTGGGCGTCTTGCTGGATCGCTTCGGGCCGCGCCGGGTGGAAGCGGCTTTGCTGCTGTTCGCGGCGGCCGGGGCCGGGCTGTTCGCCGCCAGCGGCAACCCGCTGGAGCTGATCGTCGGTCGGGGGCTGATCGGGTTGGGGGTATCGGCCTGTTTGATGGCCAGCTTCAAGGCGTTCGTGTTGTGGTTGCCGGCCGAGCGGTTGCCGGTGGCCAACGGCTGGGTGCTGGCGGCGGGCGG
>DPWB01000034.1:952-7907 GCA_003527885.1 Candidatus Competibacteraceae bacterium | reverse complement strand
TTCCGCAGCCGGTTGTTCTGGCGGATCGCGCCCAACAGCGTGTTGACCCAGGCTTCTTTCTTGGCGGTGCAAAGCTTGTGGGCGGGGCCTTGGTTGCGCGACGTGGCCGGCCTGAACAAGGCCGCCGCCGCCGATTATCTGTTCTGGACGGCGGCGGCCATGGTGGCGGGCTTTCTCGGGATGGGCCAATTGGTCTACCGCTTGGCCCGCATCGGGGTGCGGCCGATAACGGTAGCTACAGCCGGCATCGGCTTGTTCATGCTGGTGCAGCTGGCGCTGCTGTTGCAGGTTGGCCCGCTGTTGGCGCTGTGGGTGTTGTTCGGCTTTTTCGGCACCAGCGCGGTGTTGACCTACGCCATTCTCTCGCAAGCCTTTCCGCCGGAGCTGGCGGGGCGGGTGAATACCGCCCTGAACCTGCTGGTGTTCGTGCTGGCTTTCGCCGGCCAATGGGGGATGGGGGCGATCATCAACCGCTGGCCGGTGGCGGGCGGCGGCTACGCTGACACGGGCTATCAACTGGCATTCGGCCTGGCGCTGGCCGCGCAATCGCTTTCCTGGTTCTGGTTGCTGGCAGGATGCCGCCGCCCGCGCTGAACCCCGTGCGTCGCGAGGCGTCCGACCTTGGTGAATTGCCGGGATCGAGCGCACAATAAAGGCTCTCAAACAGTTTGGTGCGATAAGGAAGCTCCGGTCGTGATCGAGGTTCCGGGTTACACGATTGTGCGGAAGATCGGCGAGGGCGGCATGGCCACCGTCTATCTCGCGGTCCAGCAATCGCTCGGCCGCCGGGTCGCCTTGAAAGTCATCAAGTCCACCCAGATCAACGATAGCAATTTCAATGATCGTTTCCTGAAAGAAGGGCGGATCATCGCCCAGTTCCAGCACCCGCAAATCATAACGATCTACGATTTTGGCTCGAACGGCCCTCATTCGTATTTTTCGATGGAGTTTTTGCCCGAGGGGACCTTGGCGCAGCACATCGAACGGGGGTTGAGCCCGGAACGGGCGCTCGAAATCATCAAGTCGGTGTCCGGCGCGCTGGCCTACGCCCACCGGCGCGGCGTCATTCACCGGGACATCAAACCGCAGAACATCCTGTTCCGCCAGGACGGCACGCCGGTGCTCAGCGATTTTGGCATCGCCAAGATCGTGGATGCCGACGACACGCAACTGACTGCACCCGGACTGGCCATCGGCAGCCCGGTTTACATGAGCCCGGAACAGATTACCGGCAAGCCGCTGGACAGCCGCAGCGATCTGTACAGTCTCGGCATCGTGTTTTACGAAATGCTGGTCCGGGAACCGCCCTATCGCGCGGACGATGTCATCAGCATCGCCATGATGCACTGCACCCAGCCCCTGCCGCGCCTGCCTGACGGGCTCGGCCGATTCCAACCCGTGCTGCAAAAGCTGCTGGCCAAAACCCCGGCCGAGCGTTTTGAAACCGCCGAGCAGCTCATCGACGCGCTCGACCATCCCGAATCCAGCGCCTCCTTGCGTAATCTGATCGATACCGCCCGGATGGACCAAACCCTCGGCGGCGCGCTGTTTTCGAAAAAAAGCGGGCTGATCGGCGGGCTTTCGCTATTGGCCATGCTCGTCGGTGGCGGCGTTTATCTGGCCCTGAACCGGCAACCGGTCGACAGCTACGAACAGCTCGCGTTGAAACATTTTCAAAACGGTGAATTCACCCAGAGCCTGGAGCTGGTCAAATTGGGTTTGGCGGCTTCGCCCGAGGATGGCCGCCTGCTGGCCTTGCGCGAGCGGGCCGAACGCTATCGGAGTGCGGCCGATTTACTGGAGCAGGCCCGGCAAAACCGGCGTGACGGGTCGTTCGAACAGGGTTTGCGGCGCGTCGAGGACGGCTTGCGGCAAGTGCCCGATCACGGCGAATTGTTGGCCTTGCGCCAAGCCCTGCAAACGCAACTGCGGGAACGGCAAGGCGAGGCGGATCGGCTGTTGGCGCAAGCGCACGCCCGCTGGCAGGCCGGCGATCTCGAAGGCGGCCTGCAAGCCGCCGAACAGGGCTTGCAACGGGCGCCCGACCATCCGGAATTGTCGACGTTGCGCACGGTGCTTCAGAATCGGCTCAAAGAGCGGCAGCTCGTTCCCCAACTGGTGGATACGGTGCGGGAATTGCTGCGGCAAGGCCGGCTGGAGGACAGCCTCAAACGCATCGAGGACGGGCTACTCATGGTTCCCGAACAGCCCGACCTGTTGGAGCTGCGCCGGCAGGCGAGTGCGGCGATTGCGGCCAACCAACGCATCGACGAGCTGTTGCGGGATTGCGCCAACCGCTTTCCGCTGGAGCGGTTGACCGGCCAACAGGGCGGCGAAATCGCGGCGTGCTACCGTCAAATCGCCGCCTTGGCGCCCGATCCCGACCGGGTGCGGGCCGCGCTGCAACAGGTGGGGGACCGCTATGCGGAGTTGGCCGACGCCGCCATCCGCAAGGCCGATTTGCAGCTCGCTGGAGATTATTTGGCGCAGCTCGCCCTGATCCAGTCCGGTCACCCGCGACTGGCCACCCTGAACCATCTTTTGCAGACCAAACGCAAACAGGCGGAGAGCGAAGCCCGGCGAGCCGTCGAAGAGGAGGCCAAACGGCAGGCGGTCGAGGACGCCAAGCGCCGCGGCGCGGAAGACGCCAAACGCCGCGCCATTGAAAAGGCGCTCTCCGAACCCGCTCCGGCCAATATCCAGGCGCGCCCCAAAGCGCCGGCCACCACGGTCTTGAAATCCGAACTGAACCCGTCGCCGAAGCCCGCCAAACCCCGCCCGGAACTCGCTGGCCCCTCTCGCCAGAAAGGACCGAAAACCCATTGCCGGGAGGCGCTGCTCAAAGCGCAACTCGGAGAACCGCTTTCAGCCACCGAACAGGAGGAATGCCAACCATGAAGCTATTGCGCTCCGGCAGTCTCAGACCCTTGTGCTCCATAGCCGTACTTTCGTTCGCCGCACTGTTATGGGGCTGCACCACGCCGCCCGCCGAACAGAAGCAGGCCGCCGCCGCTCCGGCGCCGCCGGTTCAGCCGCTGGCCTTTGACGAAGCGGTTTTAAAAGCGGCGAACGACTTGTTCGGCCGCGCCCAATTGCCCGAGGCGAACGCCAAGGAGCCAGCGCCCTATACGCTGGTGATCGATCCGTTGATCGACGGCGTGTCAGGGGCGCAATCGGTCGCCACGCGCTCCATGGAAGCGCGCTTGGTCGAGCTGGTCAAAGCGAAGTATCCGCGGTTCGCGGTGCAGCCGTTTTCGACGGCGGCGGTCGCCAAGTCGCCCATCGTACTGGTCGGCACTTTCACGGGCGTCAACAAGGACGGAAAAACCGAAGGTGCGCGCGAGGCGTTCCGCGTCTGTCTGGCGCTGGCCGATCTCAAGTCGGGCAAGATCATTGCCAAGGGTACCGCGCGGGCCAAACCCGAAGGCGTCGATATCACCCCGACCGCGTATTTCAACGATAGCCCGACCTGGACGCCAGACCCGGCCACCGAGGCGTACATCAAGACCTGTCAAGGCACCAAGGCCGGCGATCCGATCAATGCGGCCTACGCGGACCGCATCCTCACCGCCGCCCTGATCAGCGAAGCGATCGACGCCTACAACGACCGGCAATACCAAAGAGCGCTGGGACTGTATCAGGATGCGTTCCGCTCGCCGGACGGCCAACAACTGCGGGTCTACAACGGCCTGTATCTCAGCAGTTGGAAACTGGGCCGCCGCAATGACGCCGCCCAGGCCTTCGACAAGATCGTCGATTACGGGCTGAGCAACAAACGGCTGGCCGTCAAGTTCCTGTTCAAACCGGGTTCGACGGATTTCTGGCCGGACCGGCAAGTCAGTGGACCGTATCCGCTGTGGTTGCGGCAGATCGCGCAACGCACGTCAGAGCGCGCGGGGTGTTTGGAGGTGGTTGGACATACCAGCCGCACCGGACCCGAGCCGATCAACGAACGTTTGTCCTTGCGCCGGGCGGAAAGCATCAAGGGCAAGCTGGAGACAGATGCGGCGGCGCTCCGCAACCGGACCATCGCCAACGGCGTGGGTTCGAAGGAAACCTTGATCGGAACGGGGACCGACGACGCCCGCGACGCGCTGGATCGGCGGGTCGAGTTCAAGGTGGTGGACTGCCGCGTGCCCGGCTAGCGTTTGGAAGGACGGGAGTGCTCGCGATCTGGTCGGAGCGGCGTCGCGAGCCTCCTAAAATCGTGCCGGTTGAGCCTTGTCTTCCCACTGCTGGGCTTGTCGCGGGTCGCGCGGCAAGCCCAGTTCGCCGTCCCGATAGGCTTGCGCCAGCCGCCGGGCCGCGTCCCCGTGACCGCCGGCGACCGCCCGTTGCAGCCAGCCGACGGCCGCCACATCGTTTTTTGAAACGCCGAGACCTTCGGTGTAGGCCAGCGCGACTTGATATTGTGCCGGCGCGTAGCCTTGTTCGGCCAGACGGTTAAACCACTGAAAGGCCAATTCCGGCGCGCGGGGCACGCCGTCGCCCCGGCGGTAGGATTCGGCCAGCCAGTATTGGCCGCCCACATGACCTTGTTGGGCTGCCTTTTCGAACCAGTAGCCCGACAACCGCAGGTTGCGCGGCACGCCAAGACCCAAGCGATACAAGAACCCCAGCCGGAATTGGGAGGGCGCGTGGCCGTTCTGGGCCAGCGTCGCCAACAGCGCTGCGCCCGCCCGGTAGTCACGTTGAAACACCCGCTGCATCGCCAGCCGATATTGTCCCTGTCGGGGGTCGTCACAGCCGGCCAGTAGCGCGGCGCCCAACAGCAGGCAGCGGAAAAGTGCCCTCACTCCACCGGGTCCGGGGGCGGCAAAGACGGTGGCCGTCGGGACGCTGCGCCGAGCGCTCGCTGCACCAGCCCCCCGAGGATAATTTCACGCAAGTAGCGTTGATGCAGCAACAGCCAGGCCAGCAGGGGCGCGACGATGGGGAGCACCAGCATCGCCAGTTGCCGGCCCAATCCCCACAGCTGATACAGCACAGGCGAGTCGGGTAGCGCCAGGGCATAGTCGGGGGGCGGCAGCTCGGTCAGCAACGGCAAGTGGGTGCGATACAGCGCCAGTTGAAATTGGACGTACAGCAGCACCGTGATGCAGACCACCGGCAGCAGGGCGAGGCTGCCGTACAGCAGCCGACGCGGCAGGCCTCGCCCCGGCGTCGCCAGCGTCAAGCCCCAAAACAGCGGCAGCATCACGGTTGCGCGGTCGAACGGTAGCGGCAAGGCCATGAACATGCGCGCCGAGTCGGTCAGCGGCGGCACCAAGCTCACGATCAATCCCTTGTCTCCGTCCAAACCGACCCCCAGCACGGTTTCCGACCACAGCCATTGGCTGATGAAGCCGACGCCGTGTCCCAGTTCCCTGGCCAGCGGTTCTCGGACCAGCCACCACCACAGTCCCAGGCACACGGGCAAACAAAGCACGCCGCTCAGCAGCAGGCGCAGCAGGAGCGGATCAAGCCGCGCGTACATGCCGCGTCGTTTCCAACGGCAGCCGGCGCAGCCAGAGCAGGAATATCAGCAGCACGTCCATCAGGATCAACGCATCCCAGACGTACCAGTGCACCCAGTAGAACCAAGCCGGTTTCCAGACCCCCAGATACACTAGGCTGATGATGCGCGCCATGTTGAGAGCCTGTACCGCCAGCCAGCCGAGCAACAGGCCCAGCAGCCGGTGACGCCACGGCGCGGGAAACGCCAGCATGGCGGTCCACAACAGCAAGGTGGCTTCCACGCCGTTGCATAAATCGAGTATGCGGATGCTGAAACCGGGAATGGTCAGCACATTACCGTATACCCAGGCTCGTCCGCCGAACAAGGTGATCAAGTGGCCGGCCAGCGCCGTCAAACCTGCGGTAAAAGGCTCGATGAGCTGTTCCCGCACCGGCGGTAAGTAGACCACCCCGTAGAGCGCCAAGCCGATCCCGATAAAAGCCAGCAGAAAGCGCCGCATAAACTCCCTTGTTCCACGTTTTCGAAGTCTTGTCGCCCGTTCGATCTCAGGCGGGTGTTGGGGTTGAAATGAAATAGGGCGCGGCGTCCGACAACCTCTGACTCATTGAGCCAGCGCGGCAACGACCTTGCTGCGTGTTTGGATAGGTAACGGCAGCCGGTTGTGGCCCACTTTTTCGGCGGCCCGCACGGCGCGCAATAGCGCGGCCATCGGCGGGGTGTAATCGCCGACCAGCCAGTGTTGCTGGCGCTGCTGCGTTTTGGAGGATTCGGCCCTCTCCAGCAGCAAAGCCAGCTTACCCGTGGCGGGATCGAACACGACGGAGACGCTGGGGTTGCAACCGTGCGGCTGGCAGCCGCTGATATAGATGAATTCCCCCTGCGGCGCGCTCAAGAAGCGGTTGAGCGCCGATTGCATCTGCATCGGCGCCAGCCAAGGCCCATCGCTGCGTTTGATGGCGGCCGGTAATTGGTTGATCGCGTTTTGGTAGGGCCGTTGGAAGGCGACGAGGTCCAGGGTGTTGGAAGCGTACACTTGATACGCTGTCCAATGTTGCGGAAACGGCAAATCCCTGGCCGAGTTCAACAAGGTGCGGGCGAGCGTGTTGAAGTCGTCCGCCGCCCAGCTTGCCGCAACGCCCAACAAACCCAGCAAGCAAAAGAACAATCTCCAGACCGGTAAGATCATGATGGCGCTCTTCTTGTTATTCGCTGACCTGGGCGGCCCAGTCGCGAGTTTTGAACCAGTAGTCGTGGCGCTCCTTCAACCAGCCATCCTGTTGGCGCGACAGAATCCAATTGTTGAAAAAGTTTAGCGCGTCGGGATCGCCCTTGCGCAGCGCAAAACCTTCCGCGCCCTGCACGAAGGGTTCGGGGATTGGCAGGAACAATTTATCGGGATGTTTCAGAGCTTCGAAGGCCGGGGTCGGGGCACTGGCGACGAAAGCGTGGGCTTTGCCGTTGAGCACTTCTTGCAGCGCTAGCGCGTCTTCATCGAAC
>DPWB01000034.1:490-713 GCA_003527885.1 Candidatus Competibacteraceae bacterium | reverse complement strand
GCGTCTTCATCGAACTGGCGCAGCACGGCTTTAGGCATCAGCCGTTTGGCGGCGGTGGCCGGGGTCGCCCCGCGCCTTACCGCCAGGACCACTCCGGGCTTGTCGAAATCCGCCAAGGACTTGAAACCGGCCGCCAACTCCTGGTGGGCGACCAAATGGATGCCGGAATTGGCGTAGGGTAGGGTGAAATTGACGGTCAGATTGCGCTCCGGGGTGATCGACA
>DPWB01000034.1:0-202 GCA_003527885.1 Candidatus Competibacteraceae bacterium | reverse complement strand
TCGGCCTTGACCTTCATATCCTCGGCCAACTGTTTGGCGACATCGATTTCGTAGCCCGTCAGCTCGCCGTTTTTGTCGCGCATCGCCCAAGGGACGAAGGTGGACAGGCCGATCTTGACCGATCCTCGTTTCTTGATGGTTTCCAACACGCTATCGGCGGCGAGCTGCTGGCTGGGGATTTGAGCGCGAGCGAGCGGCGGTA
>DPWB01000320.1 GCA_003527885.1 Candidatus Competibacteraceae bacterium | reverse complement strand
TGGCGCGCCCGGCAGGACTCGAACCTGCTACCCTCAGCTTAGAAGGCTGATGCTCTATCCGCATGAGCTACGGGCGCGGTATCGCGAACAACCATCACGGAATCGCCCACCCCAGAATTTGGTCGGGGTAGAGGGATTTGAACCCCCGACACCCTGCTCCCAAAGCAGGTGCGCTACCAGGCTGCGCTATACCCCGTTATCGATCAAAACCGGCGGCCGCATTCCGTGCGGGATTGGGGATTTTATTTTTGATCTCCACCAGCGTCAAGACCGTTTTTATTCCCGCCGCCAAACCGTGCCGTTCGAGGTGTCTTCGAGAACGACCCCGGCCCCCTGCAACAGGGCGCGAATCCGATCGGCCTCCGCCCAGCGCTTGGCTTGGCGGGCGGCGGTGCGCTCGGCGATCAAGGCGTTAATCTGCTCCGCGCCGTAGGGGGATACCGTCAGCGCGGCGCTCATGGCTTCGCCGGCCCCGGCTTGTAAGTAAAGTTCCGCGTCCGACTGCAATAAGCCGAGCAGCCCGCCCAGATAGCGCAAACTGGCGCCTGACCGCGCCGCCTCCGCCGGGTCTTCGAACCGCAGCCGGTTGGTTTCGCGCGCCAAGTCGAACAGCACCGCCAGCGCTTCGGGCGTGTTGAAATCATCGTCCATAGCCTGCTCGAAGCGGACGCGCCACGCTTCCTCGGCGGGCGTCTCCACCGCCGACAAGCCGCGCAGCGCCGTATACAAACGAGCCAATGAAGCCTTGGCTTGTTCCAGGTTGTCGTCGGCGTAATTCAGCGGCCCGCGATAGTGGCTGGACAGAATGAACAACCGCACCACCTCCGGCTGATAGCGCTGTAAGACTTCGCGCACCGTGAAGAAGTTACCCAGCGACTTGGACATCTTTTCTTCGTTGATCTGCACGAAGCCGTTGTGCATCCACACGTTCACGTAGCGCTGGCCGCTGGCCGCTTCCGACTGGGCGATCTCGTTTTCGTGATGGGGAAATTTCAGATCCATGCCGCCGCCGTGAATGTCGAAATGCTGGCCCAGGCAGCGCGTGGACATCGCCGAACACTCGATATGCCAGCCGGGCCGGCCTTTTCCCCACGGCGAATCCCAGCCGGGCTCGTCGGGCTTGGCGGCTTTCCACAACACGAAATCGAGCGGATCGCGCTTGGCCTCCTCGATTTCGATTCTGGCGCCGGCCCGCAAATCCTCCAGTTTTTTGTTGGCCAGTTGCCCGTAACGCCCG
This sequence comes from Candidatus Competibacteraceae bacterium, assembly GCA_003527885.1. Taxonomy (GTDB): domain Bacteria; phylum Pseudomonadota; class Gammaproteobacteria; order Competibacterales; family Competibacteraceae; genus Competibacter_A. Next base: position 3,211 of record DPWB01000320.1, on the reverse strand, counting down.
AACCGGCCGACCGTGTAATAGACATCGCCCCGCGCGCCGACATAGGCGAAACCCTTGGCGATCAAGGTTTGGATCATGGCGATCATGTCGGCCATCGCCTCGGTGGCGCGCGGCTCGCGGTTCGGCGGCAGAATGCCGAGCGCGGCCAGATCTTCGTGCATGGCCCGAATGAAACGCGCGGTCAGCACAGTGAAATCTTCACCGTTTTCGCGAGCGCGCTGGATGATCTTGTCGTCGATGTCGGTGATGTTGCGGACGTAGGTCACCTCGAAACCCCTGGCGCGCAGCCAGCGCACCACCACGTCGAACACCACCATCGCCCGGGCGTGCCCCACATGGCAGTAGTCGTAAACCGTCATGCCGCAGACGTACATCCGCACCTTGCCCGGCTCGATGGGTTGAAACGGCTCCTTTTGACGGGTCAGGCTATTGAAAATCTGCAACATGAACGGCTCTCTCGAAAAAGGCTTAAGCGGATCAGGATGATGGGATAGACAAAAGGCCGAAACCGGCCGGACTCAGCAACACGCGCGCAGGCGACGCCGGATCGTGTCCGGGGGCAGCAGCGCCAGAATGCGGGCCAGTTCGGGACCGTGGGTTTCTCCGGTCAGCGCCGCCCGCAACGGCATGAACAGATTTTTACCCTTGAGGCCGGTTCGCTGGCGCAGGCCGGCAACCAGCGCCGGATAGTCCGCGCCGTGCTGCAGATAGGCGGCGAGCGCGTGCGCGAAGAACCCGGCGCCCGCGGCGCCGATGGCCGCTTCGCTTTCGGCGCTGGGCGTCAAGCCCGCACCGAACAAGCGATCCGCCCAGAACAGCGCGTCGTTCGGGAAGCGGCTGTTGGGCCGGACCGCCTCGATGAACTCCGCGCCCAGAGGGGCCGGCACTCGCGCCCGCACGGCGGCGCCCGCCCACTCCCACAGCCGCTCCGACGCCGCGTGCTGGACCGCCTCGCTTTGCCAGTGCAGCAACTGTGCTTCATCGTAACGGGCCGGGGCGCGACCCAGGTGCGCGGTCGAAAACTCCGCCGCCAACTCCTCCGGCGCCATCCAGACATCCCGCGCGTAGGCGTGGCCAAGCCGCGCCAGATAGTTCAACACGGCTTCGGGCAGATACCCGCTGGCGCGCAACTCGCGAACGCTGAGATCGCCCGCGCGCTTGGACAGGGGCCCGCCGTCGGCCCCGACGATCAGCGCCAGATGACCGTAGCGGGGAGCGGACAATTCCAGCGCCTCCAACAGCAGCACCTGCCGGGGCGTATTGGCCAGATGATCCTCGCCGCGCAGCACCTGCGTAATCCCCATCAGGGCATCGTCCACCGCGTTGGCGAAAAAGAACTGTGGCGTGCCGTCGGCCCGGCGGATCACGAAATCGCCGATGTCGGCGCTGGCGAAACGCTGCGGCCCGCGCACCAGATCGGTGAATTCGACCGCCCGACCCGCCGGCACCCGAAACCGCAGCGTCGGCTGCAAGCCGCGTCCGAGCCGCGCCTGCCGTTCGTCCGGGCGCAAGCGCGCGCAAGTACCGGTATAGCGCGGCGGTCGGCCGGCCGCCAACTGCGCTTTGCGGCTCAAGGCCAATTCGGCCGGCGTGCAAAAGCACGGATAGCTTTGTTCAGAACTCTCCAGCCGCCGGTAATACCGCGCATAGATCGCCGTCCGCTCCGACTGCGCGTAGGGCGCTTGCGGGCCACCGACCTCCGGTCCCTCCCGCCAGTCCAGCCCCAGCCAGCGCAAATCCTCCAGCAAGGCGTCGACGAACTCCGGGCGGCTGCGCTCGCGGTCGGTGTCTTCGATGCGCAGCAAAAACCGCCCGCCGTCGCGCCGGGCCAACAAGGCGTTGAACAAGGCGGTGCGAACGTTGCCAAGATGCAGAAAACCCGTCGGGCTGGGCGCGAACCGCGTTTTGACGTGGGTGATGGTCATAGTGAAATCATGGTAGCGGAAAGCGCCCGCCGTCACCAAATCTGGCGGTCGGCGCCATCTCTGACTATCATCCTGCTCTGATCTTTGTAACCAGGACCCTCTCCCATGCGAATTCGATCCCCGTTACTGGCTGTGACCGTCCTCGGTTTGCTCGGCACGGTCGCCCAGGCCGGCCCCCAGGTCCGACTGAACACCAGCCTCGGCGCCATCACCGTGGAGCTGGCCGACGACAAGGCCCCCAAGACGGTCGAGAACTTTCTCGGCTATGCGCGCGATGGCTTTTACAACGGCACTATTTTTCACCGCGTCATCGACAGTTTCATGATTCAGGGCGGCGGTTTCAACGCCGATTTCCAGCAGAAACCGACCCGCGCGCCGGTCGCCAACGAAGCCGATAACGGCCTCAAGAACGTGCGGGGCAGCATCGCCATGGCCCGCACGTCCGACCCTCAATCAGCCACCGCCCAATTCTTCATCAACGTCAAAGACAACCCGGCTCTGGATCACCGATCGGCGACCCCGCAAGGTTGGGGCTATGCTGTATTCGGCAAAGTCGTCGAGGGTATGGAAACGGTGGATAAAATCCGCAAGGTCGCCACCGGCGCCGGAGGCCCCGGTGGCGGGTTCTCCGACGTACCGGCCACGCCGGTCCTCATCAACACGGTCGAACTGATCGTCCGGCCGGCCCCGCCGCCGACCGACACCGCCAAAAAACCTTAAAATAGCCCATAAAATAGCGAGTTAAACGAATGATCAAGCTTCACACGACACTTGGAACCATAGGCCTCGAACTCGACACCGCCAACGCGCCCGCCACCTCCGCCAACTTTTTACAATACGCGCGAGACGGTTTTTATGACGGCACCCTCTTTCACCGGGTGATCCCCAACTTCATGATTCAGGGCGGCGGCCTCGAACCGGGCATGACCGAGAAATCGACCCGCGCGCCCATCCGCAACGAAGCGGACAACGGCCTGAAAAACCAGGTCGGCACCATCGCCATGGCCCGCACGTCCGACCCGCATTCCGCCACCGCGCAATTTTTCATCAACGTCAAGAACAACGATTTCCTCGACCACCGCAGCCCGACCAACCAAGGCTGGGGTTATTGCGTGTTCGGGCGCGTGGTCGAAGGCATGGATGTGGTCAACGCCATCGCCAAGGTACCGACCACCAGCCGGCGCGGTCACCAGGATGTCCCCGTCGACGACGTGGCGATCACCCAGGTGGAAATCGGCGGCGAATAAACGGTCATGGCCACGTGGTTCATCTCCGATCTGCACCTC
>DPWB01000382.1 GCA_003527885.1 Candidatus Competibacteraceae bacterium | reverse complement strand
GTCTCGTGGGCCCGGAGATGTGTATCAGAGACAGTCTTAGGATTCCAGTGGCGGGTCTGATGGCCGAAATGAACGCCGGCTTCCAGCCTCTGGCGCATAGAAATAGTCGCCATCGCCGAACAGCCTCCTAATCGGAATCGGGGTTGAGCCTCCATCCGCCCCGGCCAGCGACCCACGGGGGGGCACCCGGCCAGCCGTGTCGGCGGATGTGCGAATTAAAAAATCTCGGTAAGGTTTGCCATTAAGGCGCGCGCTTTATAACATGGTTCGTTCGGGAAAACCAATTGCGCCGCTGGTCGCCGCGCGCCGCTCCCACCGGCGGCGCGCGCGCCAGCCAGCGCTCCACCCTCGATTCAACACCTTCCCGCAGACCGAAGCCCATGTTCCAAAGAGCCCCCAAAAAACCGACCAGCATCACCTTCAAGACCGCCGAAGAGATCGAAAAAATGCGCGTGGCCGGCCGGCTGGCCGCCGAGGTGCTGGACATGATCGGCCCGCATGTTCGCGAGGGCGTCACCACCGAAGAGTTGGACCGGCTTTGCCACGACCATATCGTCGATGTCCAGCAGGCCATCCCGGCCCCGCTCAACTACCGGGGTTTTCCCAAATCGATCTGCGCCTCGGTCAACCATGTGGTCTGTCACGGCATTCCGGGGCCGAAAAAGCTCAAAAAAGGCGATGTGGTCAACCTCGATATCACGGTCATCAAGGATGGCTTTCACGGCGACACCAGCCGGATGTTTCAGATCGGCACGCCGCCGGTCGCCGCGCAGCGGGTGACCCAGATCGCGTTTGAGTGTTTGTGGGTCGGCATCCGGCTGGTGCGGCCCGGCATCCGGCTCGGCGATATCGGCCACGCCATCCAGAAACATGCCGAAGCACAGCATTGTTCGGTGGTGCGCGAATACTGCGGCCACGGCATCGGCCGGGAATTTCACGAGGAGCCGCAAGTCTTGCATTACGGCGACCCCGGCGCCGGCGTCGAGCTGGTTCCAGGCATGACCTTCACCATCGAGCCGATGATCAACGCCGGCAAACGACACGTCAAACTGTTGCCCGACGGCTGGACCGTGGTCACCAAGGACCATTCCATTTCCGCGCAGTGGGAGCATACCGTGTTGGTCACCGACAGCGGTCACGAGGTGCTCACGCTCGGCTCCGGCAATCCGCCTTAGCCCCGGCCCTTTCGGAATGCGCATGGATTTCAATAGCCCGCCCGCCCGCGCTCGCCCGCCGGCATTCCAACCCGCCGCCCCGCAACCGGACCCGACGGGGAACGGCATCGCCCTGGAGCTGAGCGCGTTCGAGCACGAGCTGGCGGAGGCCGGTTCGCTCGCCTCGTTTCGCGGTCTGCTCAAAGCGAGCGCCGCTCGCTTCAAAACTTGGTTCGAGGCCGGTAGCCCCGCGCATGAACTGGTGCCCGCCCGCGCCCGGTTGATGGACGAAGTGCTGCGATGCGCTTGGCGGCACCACTTCGAAGCGGACACCAGCGATCTTGCCCTGGTGGCGGTGGGCGGTTACGGCCGCGGCGAACTGCATCCCGGATCGGATGTGGATATCATGATCCTGCTGGACGATACGGCGCTCGACACCCGCCGCTCCGGCCTGGAACGCTTTTTGACCTTTTTGTGGGATATCGGTCTGGAGGTCGGCCACAGCGTGCGCACGGTCGAGGATTGCGCGCACGAGGGCGCGGCCGACATCACGGTCGCCACCAGCCTGATGGAAGCCCGTTTGCTGACCGGTTCATCGGAGCTGTTCGAGCGGATGCGCGCCATGACCGGTCCCGACCGCATCTGGCCGGATGGCGCGTTCTTCGAAACCAAGCGGCAAGAGCGCTGCGAGCGCTGCCACAAATACAACGAAACCGCTTTCAATCTGGAGCCGAACATCAAAGACGGGCCCGGTGGCCTGCGCGATCTCCAGATGATCGGCTGGGTCGCCAAGCGCCACTTCGGGGCCAGCACCTTACAGGAACTGGTCGATCATGGCTTCCTGAGCCCGAGCGAATACGCCGAACTGATCGAATGCCGCAATTTTCTCTGGCAGGTGCGCTTCGCCCTGCACGTCCTCACCGGCCGCCGCGAGGATACCCTGCTGTTCGACCACCAGCGGCGCATCGCCCAGCGGTTCGGCTATCGGGACCAGGACCACACGCTGGGCGTCGAACAGTTCATGCAGCGTTATTACCGCACGGTCACCGCCCTGTGCCAGTTGAACGAGATGTTGCTGCAACTGTTTGAGGAAGCGATCCTGCCGGCCGACGATTCCGACGAACCGCAGCCGGTCAACCGCCGCTTTCAGGTGAGGCGCGGCTATCTGGAAGCGGTGCGGCCAAACGTTTTTCTGCGCTACCCCTTTGCCTTGCTGGAAATTTTTCTGCTCTTGCAACAGTACCCTGAAATCAAGGGCATCCGCGCCAGCACCATCCGGCTGATTCGCGACCACCGGCCGCTGATCGACGAAAAATTCCGCAACGACGTGCGCACGCGCAGCCTGTTCATGGAGATCCTGCGCCAGCCGCACGGCGTCACCCAGCAACTGCGGCTGATGAACGCCTACGGGGTGCTGCCCGCCTATCTGCCGGAATTCGGCCACATCGTCGGGCGGATGCAGTACGACCTGTTTCACGCTTATACGGTGGACCAGCATATCCTGTTCGTGGTGCGCAACCTGCGGCGCTTTTTCCTGCCGCAATTCGCCGGGGAACTGCCGCGCTGTAACGCCATCATGGAAAGTTTGCCCAAGCCGGAGTTGCTCTATATCGCCGGGCTGTACCACGACATCGGCAAGGGACGCGGCGGCGATCACTCGGAGCTGGGCGCCGAGGACGCGGAACGCTTTTGCCGCCAGCACGGTTTGAGCTCCTTCGACGGCCGGCTGGTCGCCTGGCTGGTGCGCCAGCACTTGACCCTGTCGCTGACCGCCCAAAAAAAGGACATTCACGACCCGGATGTCATCAATGCCTTCGCCCGGCTGATGGGCGATCAGATGCATCTGGACTACCTGTATCTGCTGACGGTCGCCGACATTCGCGCCACCAATCCCAAGCTGTGGAACACTTGGCGAAACTCGCTGTTGTGGCAGTTGTACGAGGCCACGCGCCGGGCGTTGCGGCGCGGCTTGGACAACCCGATCGACAAGGAGGAACGCATCCGCGAAGTCCAGGCGCACGCACGCCAGCGCTTGAGCGTCACCAAAATCGACGGACCCCGTATCGATCAGGTTTGGGAAGGCTTCGGCGACGATTACTTCCTGCGCCATTCCGCCGACGAAATCACCTGGCACACCCGGGCTATCCTCAAGAAACGCCACGACCCGCGACCGCTGGTCATGGCCCGCGACGATCCGAGCCGGGGCGGCGCCGAAATTTTCATTTACACCCGCGACCAGGACAATCTGTTCGCCCTGATCACCTCCATTCTCGACCAGTTGGGCTTGACCATTCTGGACGCGCGCATCATCACCGGTCACAGCGGTTATACGCTGGACAGCTTCACGGTGCTGGAAGATTCCGGCGCGCTCATCCGGGACCGGGCGCGGATCAAGGATATCGTGACGGCGCTCCTGCATCACCTCAACCGCCCGGATGCCGTTCCGCTGTCGCCCAGCCGGCATATCTCACGGATTCAAAAAGCTTTTCACATACCGACTTCGGTCTCCTTCCGCGAAGACGCCACCAATGGCCGGACCATGGTGGAACTGGTGTCCTGGGACCGTCCAGGTCTGTTGTGCCGGGTCGGACAAGCGTTCATTCAATGTGGGGTCCAATTGCACAACGCCAAGATCGCCACCATCGGCGCCCGCGCGGAAGACATCTTCTTCGTCACCGACCGCGATAACCGCATCTTGAATGATCCCGACAAATACGCCGCGCTGCGCGAGGCATTGGTCGGGCAACTGGACTCGGAGAAGCAATAACCCCCGAAATCTTCCCTCGATTCGGGCTCAACCCTCGCTACCGAGGAATAACTGGCGCCGGGTTTCGATTAAGCCCATCAGATAATCCCACACCAGTCGCACCCGCTTGAGCCGGAGGCGATCCGCGTGCGCCGCCAGCCAAAACGTGTGCCGAAAGTAGGCTTCATCCGGCAACACTTTCACCAACCGAGGATCGCCCGCGCTGATGTAGGGCGTGAGCACCGCCAGCCCGACCCCGGCCAGCACGGCTTCCTTGTGAGCCAACATGCTGGTGCAGCTAAACCGCAGATTCGGTTTTTCGCAGAGTTTTTCGAGAAATCGCAGCTCTGGAATCAGCAAGTAGTCGTCGATATACGCGATGAAAGGATGTCTGGCCAAATCGGCGCGGGTGGTGATCGGCTTATGCGTTTTCAGATAATCCCTGGCGCCGTAGAGGAAATAGGCGAAATCCGTCCAGCGGGAGACCACATAAGGGCCACGGCGTGGCGGTTCCAGCGTGATCGCCAAATCGGCCTCACGACTGGCCAGATTCGCCAGTCGCGGCAGCGCCAGCAATTCAACGGTCAGATTCGGATAATCGTCGAGCAGCGGTTTGAGGTGTGGGGTCAGGAAGCACACCGCCAGCCCTTCGGGGGTGCCGAGCCGTACTTCGCCGCGCACGGAGAGATCCTGACCTGACAACGCTTCCGACAGCACCGCGACGGTGGCTTCCACCTGCTCCGCCATCGGCAATAAAGCGTGACCCGCTTCGGTTAAGATCAAACCATCCCGATGGCGCTCGAACAGCCGCGTCCCCATCGCCCGCTCTAGGCCATCGATCCGGCGCGATACCGTGCTGTGCTCGACCTGCAAACGACGGGCAGCCGGACTCAGCCGACCCAACCGCGCCGCCGCCAAAAAGTAGCGTAAATCATTCCAGTCCATTTCACTTTTCATCACCCACCTTTCAATCCTCACACGAGCCTGAGTTTGAGTGTGGGCAAGTCCGTGCATTTCCGCACAGTATTTTCAGTTTTTTTGCAAATTTTCACCTTGAGGCCTGGCTGCTATGCTTAACTGGCCGGCCTAAAGTAGCCAGCGACCCCAGCGGCCCCAGCGCCAAACACCAACGAACCAGCCAAAGGAAACCCTCTCATGTTGGGAGTTATCGGCATTATCCTGTCATTGGGCTTGTTGATGTATCTCGCCTATCGCGGCATCAACGTGCTCGTTCTGGCCCCGATCATGGCCTTGCTCGCCGTACTGATCGGCGGCAGCGCACATCTGCTACTGCCCACCTACACCCAGGTGTTTATGAAGGAATTGGGCGGCTATCTGCTCAAGTTCTTCCCGTTGTTCATGCTGGGGGCGATCTTCGGCAAGCTGATGGACGACTCCGGCTCGGCCAAGAGCATCGCCCACTGGATCGTCAACAAGGTCGGCCGGGATCGGGCTATCCTCGCCATCGTGCTGTCGTGCGGTATTCTGACCTACGGCGGCGTGTCGCTGTTCGTGGTCGCCTTCGCCGTTTACCCCATCGGCGCGGCCCTGTTCCGCGAAATCGGGATGCCCAAGCGCTTCATCCCTGGCGCCATCGCCTTGGGTTCCTTCACCTTCACCATGACCGCTTTTCCCGGCACTCCCGCCATTCAGAACGCCATTCCAGCGCCGTTCTTCGGCACCAACACCTTCGCCGCCCCCGGCCTTGGCACCATCGGCGGCTTGATCATGATGATCCTCGGCACCCTGTGGCTGCATAGCCGCGCCAAGCGGGCAATGGCTGCTGGCGAAGGCTACGGCGAACATACCAACGAAAATCTGAATCCTGATCAAGACAGCGCGCTGCTGCCCTCTTTTTTCATTGCGTTACTGCCGATTCTGCTGGTGATTGGCCTGAACGCCCTGTTCACCTATGTGGTGTTCCCCGGCATCGACGCCAGTTATCTGGCCGAGCCGAAATATGGCGCCACCAAACTATCGGCGGTGGCGGGTTTGTGGTCGATTATTGTCGCGCTGATCATCGCCATCCTGTTTATCGTGATCGTGCACTGGCAACGCTGGAAAAATGTCGTCGAATCGCTCAATGCCGGCACCATGGGTTCGCTGCTGCCGATCTTCAACACCGCTTCCGAGGTCGGCTATGGCAACGTCATCGCCTCCCTGCCAGCGTTCGTGGTGGTGAAGGACGCGGTGCTCGGCGTATCGCAAAATCCGCTGATTTCGGAAGCGGTCGCGGTTAACGTGCTGGCGGGCATCACCGGTTCAGCCTCCGGCGGCATGAGTATTGCCCTGAGCACGCTGGGTGCGAAATATCTGGAGCTGGCCAACGCCATCGGCCTCAGCCCGGAACTGCTGCACCGGGTGGCGGTAATGTCGTCGGGCTGTTTCGATTCCCTACCCCATAACGGCGCAGTCATCACCTTGCTGGGCATTTGCCGGTTGACCCACAAGCAGTCCTATTTCGATATCTTCATGGTGTCGGTCATTATCCCCTTGATTGCCCTGGTAACCGTTATCACGCTGGGATCGCTGTTCGGCAACTTCTGAAGCATCCGCCAGAAAACCCGCCCCCCTGCACGGGGCGGCGTTCCTTGCAAGCACCATCGAGAGGAAATTTCCATGCAGCATCCCTTGCTTGCTTTGCTGAACATTCCCGAACGCGGCAAAGTGGTCAGCGCCCGCGAGGCGGTGAGCTTGATCCGCCCCGGCGATACCCTCGCCACCAGCGGTTTCGTCGGCACCGGCTTCGCCGAGGACATCGCCTGCGCCTTGGAGGAACTCTAT
>DPWB01000220.1 GCA_003527885.1 Candidatus Competibacteraceae bacterium | reverse complement strand
GCCAGCGGGACCGCCAGGACGGTGGCCGCCAGGACAGCGGCCAGCAGAGCCAGCGGGACCGCCAGGACGGTGGCCGCCAGGACAGCGGCCAGCAGAGCCAGCGGGACCGCCAGCAGCAGGGCGACGCCCGCCGCTACCGCGATGACGACGACGACGGTCGCGGCGGCCGGCGGCGCAGCCGGCCACAATGCGGCCGAGGTCGTCAATCCGGCCGCCGAAGACCGGTATTGGCGCGATAGCTACGCTTCTCGCCCCGGTTACGTGAGCGGTTACAGCTACGACGATGACTATGCGCCCGCTTACCGCTTGGGCTACGACGCGCGCGGTCGGACGAAAGGGGCGTTCAACGAAGCCGAGCGCGATCTCTCGGTCGAGTGGGAGCGCATCAAGGGCAAGTCGCGCTTGACCTGGGAACAGGCCAAGACCGCCGCACGCGACGCTTGGCATCACATCGAACGCGCCCTGCCGGGCGATGCCGATGGCGATGGCCGTTAACCGCTGACGCCGGATTCGTCACGCTGTCAACCCGCCGTACAGCGGGCGGGCGACAGCGCGACGACCCGTGAATATAGGGGAAAGCTTCAAGTGTGAGCGCTTTCTCGTTACAACCCGTTTTACACCCCTATCGAGGATTTTAATCATGGACCTTACGAGCTTACTCATTTTCCTGCTGATTGGCGCGGTCGCTGGCTGGTTGGCGGGTCAGATCATCAAGGGCGGCGGTTTTGGTCTGGTCGGCAACATCATCGTCGGTATTGTCGGCGCGATTGTCGGCGGTTTCCTTTTTGGCCTGTTAGGGCTCAATTCGTATGGAATAATCGGATCGATTGTCACGGCCACAGTCGGCGCGGTCGTGCTGCTGTTCTTGATCGGCTTGATCAAAAGAGCTTGATTTCTCTTCGAGCCGCCGCATTTTTTTGAAATTTTTTCCGAGCCGTTTTTATCAGGGAGTCAGTCATGGCGATTGCAAAGGTCATCGAAGTCATTTCGGCCAGTAACACCAGTTTCGATGATGCCATCAGGCAAGGCATCGAGCGGGCGTCCGATACGGTCAGCGACATCCAAGGCGCTTGGATCAAAGATCAAAGTATCGAGTTGAAGGACGGCAAGATCAGCCAATACAAGGTCATCATGAGGCTGACCTTTTTGGTGGATAGGCCGGATGCTGAGGACAAGCGCAAGTAATCCGGCTTGGCTCTCCTGGCGGTTTTTTTGGGCCTTTCAGCCGCGTCGAAGCACACCCTAGGGCTGCTAGCGCAGGTCCTAGGGCCCGTCGTTTTTATCACCGCCAATGAGCCGTTGAGTTTGCTCGGGCTTTTCTGCCAGAGCGCCCAATCAGTGGCCGGCCTTGTCGCGCTGCGCGGTCGCCATACTGGCCGCCGCATCGAGCGCATCGGCGGTGGTGGTCACCAAACGGTCGACCCGCAACTTGCGCCGCCATTCATCGACCAACGCGGCGTCGGTCTTTTGCCAGATGCACAGCATCACCTGAGCCTGCGGCGCGCGGCGCTTGACCTGCCGCGAGAAAGCGCGCAAATGCAACGTGCTCAACGGCTCGATGAAGGACAAGCAGACCAGCGCCACGCCCTCGGCTCGCTCCGCCGTCGCCTCACCGGCCTCCGCCAGCGAAAAACTCCGCGCCGCAAGCCCGTGCTTCGTGAAAACTTGCTGCAACATCTTCGCTGCCGCACCATCCAAGGGATGATTGCCGTACAGAATGGCGATGGGGTGCTCGCTCCGCCAGCCCCCGGCGAGATCGTCCCGCGCGAACACCACCTTTTCGATCTCGCGGTCGGGGCGCACCGTATCCAACGCCGCTTCCGCTTCCGCAGTCAACGTGCGGCCGTGGCGGCCGCGCGCCACCGGCTGCACATCATCGAGCGAATCGACCAGCGCTTCCGCCGATGAGGCGAGCACGGCCAACCGGTCGCCGGTCACGGAACTGCGCACGATATCCAAATGGGCGCGGCGGATCGCCTCCAGGGCGATCTCGTCATAATAAGTCGAAAGGCCGCGCCCTTTGAGAAACTCCCGCGCTTGCGTTTCGGCTTCGCGCGGGTCGCCCGCCAGCATCCGTTGGTAGAAGATTTCGTGCGGTTCCAGCGCCGGCCGGTCGCCGAGCAGTATATCCAGGAACTGCAAGCGCGGGATATGACGCCCGACCACCACCAGACAGATGGTCAGAGGCGTTGACAGCACCAGACCGATCGGACCCCAGACAAACGCCCACACCATCGCCGCGATGACGATGCTCACCGGCGACAGGCCGGAGGTGCGCCCGTAGAGCATCGGCTCGACGACATTGGTGCTCACCGGCTCGATGATCGCGAACAGGCCGGCCGTCCACAGAAAACTTCCCCAGCCGGGATCGGTGGCAAAAGCCACAAACAGCGGCGGCACCAGCCCGACGAGGCCGATATACGGCACGAAATTCAACAAACCGTAAATGATGCCCCACAGGAACGGGCTGGGGAGACCGATCAGCCACAGTCCCGTACCCATGATCAACCCCAGGCTCATGTTGAGAGCAAGCTGGGTCAACAGCTGGCGGCCCACGCGGAACCCCGCATCGTCGAACGCCGCCGTGGTTTGCTGAATATCCTCGGCGCCGGCCAGACGGATCAGCCGGTTGCGGAGGTCTTCACGCTGGGCCAGCATGAAGGCCGACATCAGCATCACCACCAACAGTGAAACCAACGGTTGCAGCGCCGGTAGCAGATACTGATAAACGGCCTGGAAGCCATGCTGCCGATCGTCGACGCGCACGGTCTGCACGCTCGATGCGACGGCGCTACCGCCCTCGCCCCCTATTTTCTGAAGGTCGGCCAGCACTCTGCCCAGCGAATCGGCGGCGTCGCTCCACACGCCGCTGCCGGCCATCTGCTGCGACAGCCCCGAGATCTTCTGACGGATGATCGGCTCATAAGAGGGCAGGTCGCCGACCAGCGCGATCACCTGCCGATAGGCGACATAGGCGATCCCGACGATGATCGTCAAGGCCAGCAGAATGGCGCACAGCACCGCCAGACCGCGCCCCAGCCGGACCCGTTCCAGTGACGTGACGATGGGGGTCAGGGCAAAACTCAACAGCACGGCAAGCGCCAGGGGCGCGATGATGCTCTGACCGTACATCAGGATAGTGGCGATGCCGATCACCAGCACCACGCCGGCCATGACATTGAACAGCGGCACGGCTTGCCGCAGCAGCCGGTTGGTGATGATGTCCAAAAAGATCCCCTTGAACGTGGCCGCGTGAAGCGGGCCTTAGGCCGATAGCCGGCGAGTCAAGCTCACGCCGGTTTGAGCAAGGCGTCGATCTGTTCGAGCAGCTTGGCGAAATCGATCGGTTTGGGATGGTAGTCGTCGCAGCCGGCCTGGATGGTCTTTTCCCGGTCGCCGGCCATGGCGTGCGCGGTCAGGGCGATGATCGGGGTTTTCTGGGTTTGCGGGTCGGCCTTGATGGCGCGGGCCGCCGTCCAGCCGTCCATCACGGGCAGGTTCATATCGAGCAGGATGATGTCGGGAGCCGACGCCTTGGCGCTGTTGACGCCCTGTTCGCCGTCGTGGGCCAGCACCACCGAGTGGCCGCGCCGCTCCAGGCGTCGCGACAGGAAGTCCCAGATTTGTTCGCTGTCTTCGACCAGAAGGATTTTCGCCATTGTCAGGTTCCGTCAATCGATGAGTCAGTTGGTTTTGGCCTGATCCGCAAAGCGGCGCAGATCGGCCACGAGATCGGCAAGCGGCATCGAACCCTTCTGGACGATTCCGGCGGTTTCACTACTGAGCTTGCGGACCTTGTCGGATCGTACATCTTCCGCCGTCATCACCACCAGTGGCAAGGCGTCGAGCTCGGGGTTTTTGCGCACTTCCCGGATAAAAGCATAGCCGTCCATTTCCGGCATGATCAGATCGATCAGCACCAGGTCCGGCACGTGTTCGGCGAGCGCCTTCATGGCCTCGACGCCGTTCAGCGCCATGCGGCAATTCCAGCCGTCGCGGTGCAGCATCGCCATCAGCCGCTGGTTGGCGGCCTCGTCATCGTCGACGATCAGCACCTCGTGGCCGGCCGTGTTGATGGTGAGCGCTTGCAAGGCTTCAGCCAGCGCGTTGCGGTGCACCGGCTTTTTGAGATAGCTGCTGGCGCCCAGCGCATAGGCGAAGTTCCGCTCGTCCAGCACCGTTTGCATGATGACCGGAATATCCTTGGTCTCCGGGTTTTCGCGGATGGCCCGCAACACATGCCAGCCGTCGAGTCCCGGCATCATGACATCGAGCAGCACGGCGAGCGGCCGGCTGGCCTGGATCATCGCCAGCGCCTCCGCGCCGCTTGACGCCGTGGCGACCGCAAAGCCTTCGCGCTCCAGATTGCGGGTGAGCAGCTCGCGCGCCGAGGGATCGTCGTCGACCACCAGCACGCTCGGCACCTTGCGTTTCGGCGCATCGCCCGGCTCGGATTTCTGTTCGGGAGCGAGTTCCCGGCCCGTTTCGGCGTCCACCACTTTCTTCTCGTAGCGCGTGGGCACGGTCACGGTAAAGGTGGTCCCTTGGCCTTCGGCGCTCTCGACTTCGATCCGCCCGCCCAACATGCTGGAAAGCGCCCGCGTCAAAGCCAAGCCCAGACCGGTGCCGCCATATTTGCGGGTCGTGGTTTCATCGGCTTGGGCAAAACGCTGAAACAGGTTGGCCAGTTGCTCCGGCGACATGCCGATGCCGGTGTCCTTGACGGTGAAACGG
>DPWB01000216.1:1771-2952 GCA_003527885.1 Candidatus Competibacteraceae bacterium | reverse complement strand
GTCACCGACTTCCAGGCCGCGCTGGATGAGGATGGTGACGAAACGGTGATTCTGGGGTCGTTGGTGGGCGCTGGCCGCAAATCGGGCCAGCAGCCGAAACAAAGTCGCACGATCGAACCGGTCTCGACCCCGATCATCGATGCGTTCACCGGCGGCGACGGCTTAAAGTTCCTGCCGCCGCTCGATCGCGGCGAGCAACCGCCCAACCACCGGCTCAAGATGCTTCAACCGCCGGATTCGTTCTCGGTTCGACGGCCCTCTTCGTTGTCGAACTTGGTGGTTGGGGGCTCGGTCCTGGCGCTGGCGCTGGTGGCTTTAGGTCTTGTGTGGTTATGGTCTTCCTGGTCGGTTTCTGAAGAAAGCCTCTCGCGTGATCATGCGTTGAGCTCTCGGACACAGCCGTCGCAAATTCCCGATTCGAGCCCTCCGAGCGGCGGTTCCTCGATCGTAGTGCAGGCGCCCTCGGTCGTGCAGGGTTCCACAGTGTCTGAACAGGCCGCTAAGACCGCGCCCGTAACACCGCCAGCGACTTCCGCGCCGGAGGCCGCGACCGCTCAAGCGATCCCTGGCCCGTCGCCCTTGACGGCGGAATCGACCGCGCCATTGCCGACAGCACCGCCGCTCGCGCCGGCGGAGGTGTCGGACCCGGCACGGGTTCCGAAAAGCGGAGCAGCGATGTCGCCGCCGCTCGCGCTACCCGACCAGGGTTCGGACCCACAGGTGGCAGGACCGATGCCGACCGCATTGCCCGACCCGCCGGCGTACCCCGCTGTAGCCACGGAGGCCGCCGCGAAACCGTCACCCGAGCCGACCGCCGTGACCGGATCGCCAAAGCCGGTCGAAACACCGACTGCCGGACGCCCTTCAGAGCCCGGCGGCGGAACGGCCGGCGAATTTTTGACGCCAGCAACTCCTGGAGCCGTCCCTGCGATCAAAGCCGGAACTGGATCGCCCGCTAAGTTACCGGTAAAAACCTCGAGCGCGAATAAGGCGAGCGCCCGGTCGACAGCCGCGCCGACCCAGCCGCGCAACCCGCGACGTTCGGCTGGCCGAAAACGGGATGTCGCGCAATTGGGTTATGGCAGAGATGAGCCACCGATCAAGGAAAAGCCGGTCGGTGGCGCAAGCGTCAGCAGTCCTTGGGGATCGCCGGATTCAACTGGATTCAATCAAAAATGAAA
>DPWB01000216.1:0-1518 GCA_003527885.1 Candidatus Competibacteraceae bacterium | reverse complement strand
CCTGAAAACGATATTTTTTTCGAAAACGATTCAGTTTCGGGCTATCACGCCGAAATCTATCATCTACCGGATGGCACCTTCCAGATTTGCGATTTGGATTCGACCAATGGCACCTGGGTCAACGGGCAGCGAGTTCGAGTAAAAATTCTGCGCAATGGTGATGTGGTTGAGTTGGGTGAAGTGCGTTTGCATTTTCGCATCGGTGACGATTGAGGCCGGATGACGGATTTTGGCTGGAGCGTGAGCAATGCCCCTTTATCGCAGTTTGAACAAGGGTACTTCGGGTTCGCCGACGGTTGAGCCCACCCGTCTTGTCGCCCGCCCCGTACCGGGAACCAGGGTTCGGTCGAGAGCGGCTCAAGTTGCGGTCCAGGCCAAACCGGTTGCTGCGGATATGTTCGCCGACGCCCACTCAGGTCCGGTTGTCGGCTGGCTGGCGGTTATTTCGGGTCCGGGGCGCGGTCAGGTCTTGACGCTTCACTATGGCGTCAACGATATCGGCCGTGGGGTCAAGGCCCGGGTCCGATTGGATTTCGGCGACACCTTCATCGCGCTTGAGAATCAGGCGGCCATCATCTATACCGCCGGTTCCCGGCGTTTTTACCTACAGGCGATCGCCGCCGAAACGTGGTTGAACGAACGGCCGGCCCGCGGGTCGGCCGAATTGGTGGGCGGTGAAGTCTTACAGTTCGGTCAGACCCGGTTGCGGTTCGTGCCGTTATGTGGCCCTGATTTCGACTGGCGGGACAACGCCTGAAACCGGGGGGACCATGGGAGCTTGGCTTCACGACGAAAACCGGGCTCAAGGCAGTCGCGCTCGTCAGGAAGACGATTATGGCGTTTTCGAATTGCCACCGCAGCTGGAAGCGGGCGAGCTGCTGCTGGTTTTGGCCGATGGCATGGGGGGAGAGCAGGCTGGCGCCTTCGCCAGCGCCTTGGCGGTTCGTGGTTTCATCGGGGCCTACGACCTCCTTCCGGCAGTGACGATTCCCGAGCGGCTCGAACGCACGCTGCACCACGTCAACGGCCAAATGGCGCTGGAAGTGGCGGGCGATCCAGAACATTTGCACGGCATGGGCTGCACGTTGTTGGCGGTGGTCCTGGCCGAGGAGGGTTTGTACTGGATCAGCGTCGGCGATTCCCCGCTGTGGCTGTGGCGGCGAGGGCGATTGCACCGCTTGAATCAGGATCACGCTTACCGCAGCGTGCTTGCCGAACGGGTGAGCGCTGGAGAAATGAGCGCCGAGGAGGCCGCTTGCCACCCCGACCGAAATGCCTTGATCAGCGCGGTCACGGGCGAAGAATTGGAATTGATCGATGTCTCGCGCCAGCCGTTCGCCCTCAAGCCCAACGATCAAATACTGCTGGCCAGCGATGGGATTCTCACCTTGAGCGAGCGGGAAATCGGCACCGTCCTGAAGCTGTCTCTTATACACATCTGACGCTGCCGACGAGCGATCTAGTGTAGATCTCGGTGGTCGCCGTATCATTAAAAAAAACAGCATCGACGACAGGGCA
>DPWB01000163.1:4294-9041 GCA_003527885.1 Candidatus Competibacteraceae bacterium | reverse complement strand
CACCACGGCAAAACCGCGGCCCTGCTCGCCGGCGCGGGCCGCCTCGACCGCCGCGTTCAGTGCCAGGATATTGGTTTGAAAGGCGATTTCGTCGATCACCCCGATGATGTCGGCAATTTTGGCCGAACTCTGGTTGATGTCGGCCATGTTCGCCACCGCCAGGTTGACCACCTGACCGCCCTGCTGCGCCATGCTGGAGGCCGACGAGGCCAGTTGGTTGGCCTGCCGCGCCAGATCGGCGGTCTGCTGCACCGTCGCGTGGAGTTGCTCCATGCTGGCGGCGGTCTGCTCCAGGCTGGAGGCTTGCGATTCGGTACGGGACGACAGATCGACGATGCCGGAGGAAATGTCGCTGGTCGCCTCGTGCATGGCGCGCGCTTGGGCGCGCACGTCCGACACGATGCCCCACAGGTTGACGTTGGTTTGATTGAGGCCGCGGATGGCTTGCCCGATGGCGTCGTGGCGGGAGGTCACCAAGCGATCAGTCAGGTCCGCGCCGGCGATGCGCTGGGCCATCCGCGCCACGCCGTGCAGCGGCTGCGCCACCGAACCGTTCAACCACCAGCCCAACATCCCCGCCACCGCCAGCCCCACCAGACCCAACCCGCCGAGTTGCGCGCCGTCCGGCCCGGCCACGACCGCCGCGCCACCCAGCCACTGCCAGCGCGCCCACTCGAACCCCAGCATGGCGATCACCACCGTCAGCAGCGCGATCCAGATGCGGGCGCTCACGCCGAGCTGGCTCCAGCCATTCAGCTTGCCGAGCCAACCGGCGCGGACCACATCGCCTCCGTGTACCCCGTGTCGGCTCTGGCCGGACCTGATCGCCTGATACAGCGCGTTAGCGTTGGTGACTTCTTCGCGGCTGGGCTTGACCCGCACCGACATGTAACCGACCGGCCGGCCGTCCTTGACGATCGGCGTGACGTTGGCCTTCACCCAATAGAAATCGCCGTTCTTGCGCCGGTTCTTGACCGGCGCGGTCCACTGCCGGCCGGACTGCACCGTCCGCCACAGGTCGGCGTAGGCCTCCGGCGGCATGTCGGGATGGCGCACCAGATTGTGCGGCTGGCCGATCAGTTCCTCCTTGGTGTAGCCGCTGGTTTCGATGAAAGCCGGGTTGGCGTAGGTGATGTAGCTGTCGAGGTCGGTCATGGAGACCAACGCGACATCGTCGGCAAGCTCGTATTCGGTGTCGGTGACGGGGAGATTGGTGCGCATGAGGGTTCAACCGGGTTCTGATCGTGTCGGGTAAATGCGGGCGAGCCTGTCAAAACAGTTCGACATCGCCTTCATCCATGGATTGTTGCAAAACGGTTTTGCTTTTCTGGAACAGCCCGGAGCGCTGCATGGCGTCCAGGCTGACTTGCAGTTCGAGCAAGGCCTTGCGGGTATCGCCGCCGTTTTGAGCGGCCTCGGTGAAGGCCCGCAAGCGGTTGCGCAGCTCCGCCAACACCTGTTCTTGCTCGCCGATTTCCCGGTCCGCATGGGTCAGCAACTGACCGACGATGTCCTCGAACTGCAAGGATTGCACCGCCAGCCCCACGCTGCGGTCGATGCTCTGGCTGAGGTCGGACACTTGGCCGAGGTTTTCGGAAATGAATTCGTTCATGACCCCCAGCTTGGCGAACAGGATGTCGGCGTTGTCCTTGGCCTCGATCAAGGAGGCCATGTCGCGCATCGCCATCTGGTTGACCACGTCGCGGGTTTCGTGGACGATTTTCTTGGACTGTTCCACCTGCACCCGGATTTGCTCGTTCAGGCGCGCCGAGCTGTGCGACAGGTTGCGCATTTCGGTGGCGACTACCTGAAAGCCCCGCCCCGCCTCGCCCGAACGCGCCGCTTCGATGAAGGCGTTCAGCGACAGCAGGTTGGTCTGCTTGGTGATCATCTCGACGTTGCTGAGCAGCGAAAAGGTCTGGTTCACCACGTCGGTCATGGCTTCCATCTTGGCGATCACGCCGCTGCTTTGGGCGCTGACTTGCGCCAGGGTGTCCATGAAGCCCTGCAAGATTACCGACATGCCGTCGGCGATTTCCCGCACGCTGGCCCGGTTGGTGTTCGCGCCACCCGGCTTTTTCTGGGACACCTCTTCGATCAGGGACGCCACCAGTTGCTGCTGGGCGCGCGTCTGATTGTTCAAACCGTTGAAACTGTTGCCCAGCTTGACCACCGCATCGCTGATGATGGTCTTGCCCCGGCGGATGTCTTCGTGAATCTTGCCTTCCTTCAAGGACAAGAGGTGTTGCAGGGCGATCAGAATCTCGGTCGCGATCCGCGACGGCTCATCGGGTCCGCCGTCCGCCAGCCCGACCGCCCGAGCGCTGATATCATTGGCCTTCATCGCGCATGTTCCTCCGCAAACCGCAACATCTGTCCGGCCACCGCCTCCAAAGGCAATATCTTGTCCACGCCGCCCAATTTCACCGCTTGGCCCGGCATCCCCCACACCACGCTAGTCTGTTCGTCCTGGGCGATGGTGGGCGCACCGGCCTCGTGCATTTCCTTCAAGCCCCGCGCGCCGTCATCGCCCATGCCGGTCAAGATCACGCCGACCGCGTTTTGGCCGGCGTTCGCCGCCACCGAGCGAAACAACACGTCCACGCTGGGCCGGTGCCGGTTGACCGGCGGGCCGTCGTTCAGGCGGCACATGTAACGCGCCCCGTCGCGCACCAGCATCAAGTGCCGGTCGCCGGGCGCGATGTAGGCGTGTCCCGGAAACACTTGCTGGCCGTCTTGCGCCTCGCACACCGAAATCGCCGACACGGAATCCATGCGGCGGGCAAACGGCCCGCTGAAGGCTTCGGGGATGTGCTGGGTGATCACGATGCCCGGACAGTTCAACGGCATTCGGATCAAAACTTCCTTGATCGCTTCGGTGCCGCCGGTGGAGGCGCCGATGGCGATGATGCTCTCGGTGGTCTTGAACGGCCGCCGCGGGCCGTCCCGCTGCAAGATCACATCGGCCGAATACTTTTCGGCCACCGCTACCGGTTTGGCGGCGAGCGACGGCTCACGCCGCTCCTGCACGCGGGCGCCGGCCGCGACGCGGATTTTTTCCCGGATTTCCAGGGCGTAATCGTCCAGGGTGTGGGCCAGATCGACCTTGGGTTTGGTCACGAAGTCGATGGCCCCCAGTTCCAGGGCTTGCAGGGTCACCGCCGCGCCCGATTCGGTCAGCGACGACACCATCACCACCGGCATCGGCCGCAACCGCATCAGGTTGCTGAGAAACGTCAAGCCGTCCATGCGCGGCATTTCCACATCCAGGGTCAGCACGTCGGGATTGAGCTTCTTGATCTTCTCCCGCGCCATGTACGGGTCGGTCGCCGAACCCACCACTTCGATGCCGGAATCCCGCGCCAACATTTCGGTGAGCATCTGGCGGACCAGCGCCGAATCGTCGACGATCAATACCTTGATTCTGTCCGCCATCAGCCGAAATCTCCGAACAGTTCGACCTCGCCGCCCTTGCTCTCCGGCCGGCGCAGGTCGTCGCGGTAGGCGGTCTCCTGCTTGATGATGGTTTCGCTGCGCACGTTGCGCAGCTTCTTGACCAGCACCTTGCCGGTCGCGGGCAGGTAAGCCATCCGGCGCGGCAGGTCGCCGCCCACGTCCTCGGCGGCGATACTGAGGCCCTCGGTGCGCAGATAGGCGCGCACGAAGCTGATGTTTTGCAGGCCGATATCGGTCATGCCGCCCATGATCCGGCCGCCGCCAAAAACCTTGATTTCCAGGTTTTCGCGCCGGCCCCCGTACTTCAAGACGCAGTTGATCAACCGTTCCATCGCGTAGCTGCCGTAGGCGGCGTCGGCGGTTAACCCCCGGTGTCCCGACTCGTCGCCCGGTCGGTTTTCCTCGGGCAGCATGAAGTGGTTCATGCCGCCGATGTTGGCCACCTTGTCGCGCACGCAGGCCGAAATGCAGGAACCGAGCACGGTGGTGATCATCTCCTGGCAGTGGGTGACGTAATATTCGCCCGCCAGGATCCTGACCACCTCGACGTTCTGGACCGGGTCCCAGTAACTGCTCATGTGCCCGAATTCCGGCAGGCGCAAATGTTTCAAGCGGTTGTTGGCGCGCGTGGCCGTCGTCATCATCGGTTACCTTAAAGGCATCGTTGGTAGATGGTCTTGCCTAACGGCGCGAACCGCTCGGTCACCTTGAACAGCGATTCGGAATGGCCGACAAACAGGTGGCCCTGCTCGTCCAGCAGGTCGGCAAAGCGTTCGAACAGCACTCGCTGGGTCGGCTTATCGAAATAAATCACCACGTTGCGGCAGAAGACGACATCGAACGGGCCACGCATCGGCCACTCTTCCATCAGGTTCAGCCGCCGGAAAGTGATCAGTTCGCGCAGCGCGGAAGCGACCCGGACCTGGCCGGCCTGCGCCCCCCGGCCCTTTTGAAACCAGCGTCGCAGCCGCGCGTCCGACAAATCCTTGACGCGGCTTTCGTCGTAAACGCCGCGTTCGGCGGTCGCCAACACGTTGGAATCCAGATCGGTCGCCAGGATCTTCACGTCCCAGCCGACCGCCGGCAGGGTTTCCCGCACCACCATGGCGATGGAATACGGTTCCTCGCCGGTCGAACAGCCGGCCGACCAGATGCGCAGCCGCCGGCTGCCGAGGCTTTGCTGGCGAACCAGCGCCGGCAGCAGCTCCTTGGCCAGAAACTCGAAATGGTGCGCTTCCCGGAAAAACGAGGTCAGGTTGGTGGTGAGCGCGTTGACGAATTCGCTCATTTC
>DPWB01000163.1:1001-4074 GCA_003527885.1 Candidatus Competibacteraceae bacterium | reverse complement strand
CAAGCGCCGCGACAGCCGGCTGTACACCAGCTCGCGCTTGCCGTCCGCCAGCGAGATGCCCGCAATATCGTTGATGATCCGCCGGACCCGCTGAAAGTCCCGGTCGGAAAACTCAAACTCGGTATTCACCGCACACCCGCCTTGCATCCCTGGATCATGATGGTGTTGGGTCGGGCCGCCAGGCGCGGCCCGATCCCTTTATCTTTTTGGTGGTATCGAATTACGCGGCCGCCGCATGGGCCTCCATCGGCCGCACGCTTTCCAACGCGAACATTTCCTCCACGCTCAACAGGCGATCCACGTCCAGCAGCATCACCATCCCGGCCTCGACCGTCACCAGCCCGCTGATGAATTCGGTGTGCACCGCCGTGCCGAAATCCGGCGCCGGCTGGATGTCGGCGACGTTGAGGTTCAACACGTCCGAGACGCCGTCCACCACCGTGCCGATGATCCGGCTGCCGCTGGCCGACTGCACCGTCACCACGATCACCACGGTGGTCTTGGTGTACTCCACCGATTCCAGGTTGAAGCGCAAGCGCAGGTCGATCACCGGCACGATGGCGCCGCGCAGGTTCATCACGCCGCGCACGAAGGCCGGGGCGTTGGGCACCTTGGTCACCGGCGCCCAGCCGCGGATTTCCTGCACCTTCAGGATGTCGACGCCGTACTCCTCGCCCGCCAGGCTGAAGGTCAGGTACTGCAAACCTTCGGCGGTGGCCTCGCGCTTGAGCAAGCCGCGCGAACCGAGCGTGGCCAATTCAGTCTTCCTCACGTCCATCATCTACCTCACAACGCTACGTTATTGACCCGGATCAAGCCGGAGATATCGAGAATCAAACCCACCCGACCGTCGCCGAGAATCGTGGCTCCCGCCACGCCGGACACCCGCCGGAAATTTTTTTCCAAGGATTTGATGGAAACCTGTTGCTGCCCTTCCAAGTCATCCACGAACAGCCCGATCTGGCGGCCGTCGGCTTCCACCACCACCAGCAACCCTTTCTCCAAATCGCTTACAGCACCTTCCGTGCCGAACAGCTCGTACAACCGCAGGATCGGCAGCGGTTGGCCGCGGAAGCGGAACACTTCGCCCTTGCCGGCCACCCGGTTGACGGCGCCGGCCTTGATTTGCACCGATTCGATGATCGACAGCAGCGGGATGATGTAGCAATCCCCGCCGACGCTGACCAACTGGCCGTCCAGGATCGCCAGGGTCAGCGGCAGGGAAATCGTGATGCGGGTACCCCGGCCGGGCTGGCTGGCGATTTGAATGCTACCGCCGACATCCTGGATGTTGCTGCGCACCACATCCATCCCCACACCCCGGCCGGACACATCGCTGAGCTGCTTGGCGGTCGACAGGCCCGGATGAAAAATCAGTTCGTAAATCTGCTCGTCGCTGTAGTCTTCGCCGGGCTTGAGCAAACCCTCTTCCAGGCCTTTGCGCAGCAGCGCGTCCCGGTTGAGGCCGCGGCCGTCGTCGCCGACTTCGATGAAGATGCTGCCGCTTTTGTGATAAGCGTCGAGGCTGATGACGCCGGTTTCCGGCTTGCCGGCGCGCAGCCGTTCCTCGGGCGGTTCCAGCCCGTGATCGAGGCTGTTGCGGATCAGGTGCACCAGCGGATCGCCGATCTTTTCGATGACGGTCTTGTCCAGTTCGGTCTGTTCGCCGTTGATGCGCAGTTCGACTTGCTTGCCGAGCTTGGCGCTGACATCGTGCACCATGCGCGGGAACCGGCTGAACACCGAGCTGACCGGCAACATCCGGATCCGCATGACGTGTTCCTGCAAATCGCGGGTGTTGCGGTCCAACTGGTCCAAGGCTTCGTGCAGCTTGTCCAGCCGGCCCATGTCGAAATCCTCGCCCAGGGCGCTCAACATCGACTGGGTGGTGATCAGCTCGCCGACCAGATTGATGACCGCGTCCACCTTGTCGATGCCGACCCGGATGGAAGCGCTGTCGGAGGCCGCCACATTCACCCGCCGGTCGCCCCTGCGGCGGTCCTCACCCTTGCGCCGTTCGAGCAACAATTCTCCTTGCCGCCCTTCCTCGCTGGTTTTGGGAGCCGCCGGCGCTACCACCAGAGGCTCGGCCGCCGGCTTGACGGTCTTCTCCGTGGCGCTTTCCGCCGTCAAAGGTTCGACGCTCAGCTCGCAGTCGCCCTCGACCCAGGCGAACACATCGTCCACCGCGTCGCGCGCCACCTCAGCGAGCAGTTCCAGCTCCCAGGACAAATAACAATCCTCGGGCTGCAGCTCCGCCAAGCGGGGCAGGCGAGCGCTATCCGGCCGGGCCGTCAATGGCCCCAGAGCCGCCAGTTCGCGAAACATCCGCACCGGATCGTTGCCGCTGTGCATCAACTGAAGATGCGGCTTGAACCGGATGCGCCAGCCTGTCGTTCGGGCCGCTGGCGGTGGTTCGACGGGCGCGGCGGGTTTATTCGGGGCCGCTTCGGCCTCCGCCGCCTCCTTTTTCAGCAGCCGCGCCAACCGCCCTTGCAGGGCTTGAATCTGCTCGGGCTCGACCGGAATGTTCTCGCGCGCGGCGACCAGCATTTCCCGCAAACAGTCCACCGACCCCAGTAGAACGTTCACGGCCTCGCCGGTGACGCCGAGCCGTCCTTCGCGCATCCCGTCCAACAGCGTTTCCATCAGGTGGGTGAAATCGGTCACGTTCTTGAAGCCGAACGTGCCGCTGCCACCTTTGATCGAATGGGCGGCCCGGAAAATGGTGTTGATCTTTTCCAGATCCGTCGTCGCACCGGGCTCTAGGGCCAGCAGGCCAGCCTCCATGACATCCAGCCCTTCAAAGCTTTCCTCGAAGAAGGTCTGGACGAACTGACCGATATCGATGGCCATGTAGTGTCATCCCAAGACTTTGTTGACGGTCGCCAACAATTTTTCCGGATTGAAGGGTTTGACGATCCAGCCGGTGGCTCCGGCGTCCTTGCCTTCCATCTTCTTTTCGGTGGTGGATTCGGTCGTCAGGGTGAGAATGGGGGTGAACTTGTAAGCGGGCAGGGTCCGCAGCTCGCGGATCAGGGTGATGCCATCCATGTTGGGCATGTTGACATCG
>DPWB01000163.1:0-782 GCA_003527885.1 Candidatus Competibacteraceae bacterium | reverse complement strand
GTGATGCCGTCCATGTTGGGCATGTTGACATCGGTGATCACCAGATTGGCCGCCGCGCCCTTGGCGACGTTCAACGCCGCTTGGCCGTCTTCCGCCACCATGACCTGATGGCCGGCTTCCTTGAGGGTAAATTCCACCATTTGCCGCATGGATGCGGAGTCATCGACTACGAGTATCGTCGCCATAATTGCGCTTTCCTTTCATTCCAATCAGTTATTGGTTCCCGGCCCGGCGTCTGAGGTCGCGGAGATCGGGTATCGGGTTTAACGGGCTGCGGTCGTTGCCAACCCCAACCGATCGCTCAATCCCAGCAAGCGCGCGCCCTCCACCATCGCCGGGGAAGGGTTGCGCCAATTGACGGACAGCCCTCGCAACCGGGCTTCGGACATCAGGCCCAGAAACAGCTGCAAGGCTGCCGCGTGTATCTTTTGCACGTCCTGACCGTCGATCTCCAACGGTTCCGAGGTTTGCAGCGCGTCCAGCAACTGCTGGCGCAACGCACCGACCGTCGCTATATCGAGTTCGGCTTGGCATTTGATGAGATGCATGGTTTAACTCCTAAAACTCTTCCCATTCTTCGGAAGCGTGGGCGGCGGCGGATTTTTTCTCGGCCGACACGGGGCGGGCGGCGGCTCTGGGCTTGGCCGGAACCCGCTGGGCGGCGGGAGCGCCGGTGCCGGCGACCGGGCGCAGGTCGGGGCGCGGTTTGGCGGGCGCGGCGGGCTGGGCTGGCCCCGCCCGGGGGGCGCTGGGGGGCGGGGGGGGGCCGGGGGGCGGGGGGG
>DPWB01000238.1 GCA_003527885.1 Candidatus Competibacteraceae bacterium | reverse complement strand
GCCACGGTGACCGCGCAAATCGAGCCGCTGCTGGCCCCGATCCGCGCCCAATTGCCGGCGGGATTTCGGCTGGAAACCGGCGGCACGGTGGAGGAAGCAGCCAAGGGGCAGGGATCGGTCAATGCCGGTATTCCGCTGTTTGTGCTGGTGGTGCTGACGGTGTTGATGATCCAGTTGCAGAGTTTCTCGCGGGTAGTGCTGGTGGTGTTGACTGCCCCGCTGGGCCTGATCGGGGTGACGCTGTTTTTGTTGCTGTTCAACCAGCCGTTCGGCTTTGTCGCCATGCTCGGCACCATCGCGCTGTTTGGGATGATCATGCGCAATTCGGTGATTCTGGTTGATCAGATTCAACAGGACATCGCCGCTGGTCGCAGTCAATGGGAGGCGATTGTCGAATCCACCGTGCGCCGGTTTCGGCCGATTGTGCTGACGGCAGCGGCGGCGGTGCTGGCGATGGTGCCGCTATCGCGCAACGCTTTTTTCGGGCCGATGGCGGTGGCGATCATGGGTGGGCTGATCGTCGCTACGTTGCTGACGCTGCTGTTTTTACCGGCGTTGTATGCGGCATGGTATCGGGTGCGGCGGGGGGAAACCGTTCCGGCGGATTCGAGCCATTAGCGACCCGATATGCGTGCTTTAGCGGACTTGTTCGCGGCCAACCCGCTGGCGCAATCGGTCGGCTTGCTGGCCTTCGGCCTGGGCATTTTGACCTTCGCCCAGCGTAGCGACCAGCGTCTGCGCGTTTTCCTAACGGTGTTCTGTGCCGTGATCGGCGGCCATTTTCTGCTGCTCGGTACCCCTTCCGCCGCGTATGCCGCCTGGTTGAGCGGCGTGCGCAGTTATGTTTCCGTGCATACTCGCCATGTCGCGGTGATGGGCTTTTTTCTGGTGGTGGTCTGGGTGATGGCGATTCCGACCATTACCCGACCGGTGCAATGGCTGGCGGTGATCGGCGCTACCCTGGGAACCTGGGCTTTGTATCGGGAGCAGGGGATTCGGATGCGGGTGGTGATTCTGGGGGGAACCGCGTGCTGGCTAATCCACAATATCGCGGTCAGTTCCATCGGCGGGGTATTGATTGAGAGCTGCTTTCTGGTGGTGAATAGTCACACCATTTTTCGCTTGTGGCGGCAGCGGAACGCTTCAGCGCCCTCACCCTGACCCTCTCCCAGAGGGAGAGCAACTGTGTTGTCATCTCATGGCCTGCACTCTGCGGGAGGCTGCCAAGGGGAGTTGGTCTTGAGGATGGCATTGAGGATGGTCAACAATTTACGCATACAGGCCGTGAGGGCGACCTTGGGAGGTTTGCCCACGACCCGAAGGCGTTGGTAGAAAACCTTGATGATGGGATTACATCGACTGGCGGCGACGGTAGCCATATACAGGACGGCCCGCACGCCCGCGCGTCCACCGAAGATCATGCGTTTACCCCGGCCCTGGCCGGAATCCCGATTGAAGGGACAGACGCCGACCAGGGCGCTGATTTGGCGGCGGTTGAGGGCGCCCAATTCCGGCAAGGCGGCCAATAAGGTGGCCGAGGTCACCGGGCCGATGCCGGGAACGCCCTGGAGGAGGTCGTCGGCTTCGCGCCAGAGGGGGCTTTCGCGTAAGCCGCGCTTTAGGTCGTCATCGTGGTCCTGGAGTCGTTGGGTCAGCCAGGCGATGGTGGCGTCGATGTCGGGCTTCACGCGCGGATGGGCGCTCACCCGACGGTTTTTCTCCGCCGTCAACATCTCCACCACCTGCCGCCGCCGCTGGATCAGCGCCATCAATTCCTGGGCTTGGGCGTCCTTCCAGGGCCGAGGTTCGGGACGGATCGCCGCGCCAAAGTGGGCGAGCACCGCCGCATCCAGCGCATCGGTCTTCGCCAGCCGCCCAGTCGCTTTAGCAAAATCACGCGCCTGGCGCGGGTTGATCACCGCCACCGCCAATCCCGCTTCAACCAGCGCCGTGACCACCGGGATTTCCAGGCCCCCGGTCGCTTCCAGCACGATCAACGCCGGTGATCGGGGGCGCAACCAGTCGATCAACACCTCCAATCCCGCCGTGTCGCGAGCCACCCGTAACCGCTCGCTCTCCGGCCAGGTCGCCACATCCAGATGCGCCTTCGCGACATCAATCCCGATCCAGCATTCCTCCAACCGCTCACGATTTTCTTGCATCAACGTGTTCCTCTCCCTACCTTGCACGATGCGGGTTTTAACCCCGGCAACTGTTCGGGTTTCCGGTTCACTGAAAAATCAACGTGGCGCTTCTCGCTCTCCCACGGGATCTGCAGTCCCTCAGGGTTTTCGTGCTACCACGTCGCCCTTACACTTTAACCAATCCCCAACATACAAGGGGTTGGGGGTGAGGGCTAAACCGCCAATTGCCCCCGCATTTCCGCCGCATACTGATCGGCATTCAAGCCCACCACCAGATGTACGGTGTTATTGCTGTCTCTTATACACATCTCCGAGCCCACGAGACCGTACTAGATCTCGTATGCCGTCTTCTGCTTGAAAAAAAAAGAATAAAACACAAAGAAAAAAAGACAAAC
>DPWB01000340.1:2202-3018 GCA_003527885.1 Candidatus Competibacteraceae bacterium | reverse complement strand
TTGTCCAACGCCGTGCCGGAAATCGTCCACGGCGCGGGGCGGGGCGGTTCTTTCGAGTTGCGGGAAGTCCCGAACGACGATCCCGGCATGTCGCCCATGCAAATCTGGTGTAACGAGGCGCAGGAACGCTATGTGCTGGCCATTACCGCCGAAGGTTTGGCGAATTTTAGAGCTTTGTGCGAGCGCGAGCGTTGCCCTTATGCGGTCATCGGCGTCGCCACCGAGCAGCCAGTGTTGCGGGTGACGGATCGCCAGTTTACCGGCCAGCCGGTGGATTTACCGATGGAGGTGCTGTTCGGCAAACCGCCGAAGATGCTGCGCGAGGTCCGCCATGTGCCGACCGCCGCGCCGCCCTTCGATTTTAGCGGCATCGACCTTGCGGACGCCGTGGCGCGGGTGCTGCGCTTGCCGGCGGTCGCGGACAAGAGTTTTCTCATCACGATTGGCGACCGCACCGTGACGGGTTTGGTCTGTCGCGATCAGATGGTTGGGCCGTGGCAGGTTCCAGTCAGCGATGTCGCCGTGACCGCCACCAGTTTCGACGTTGATACCGGCGAAGCGATGGCGATGGGCGAACGCGCGCCGCTGGCGGTATTGAACGCGCCCGCTTCGGGACGGATGGCGGTGGCTGAGGCGCTGACCAACATCGCCGCCGCCCGCATCGACCAAATCGGGGATGTAAAACTGTCGGCTAACTGGATGGCGGCGGCCGGGCATCCGGGCGAGGATGCCCGGCTGTTCGACACCGTACGGGCGGTGGGGATGGAACTGTGTCCGGCGCTGGGTATCGCCATTCCGGTCGGCAAGGATTCGCTG
>DPWB01000340.1:0-1937 GCA_003527885.1 Candidatus Competibacteraceae bacterium | reverse complement strand
TCCGGTCGGCAAGGATTCGCTGTCAATGAAAACCGTCTGGGAGGAGAGGGGCGAGCGCAAAAGCGTGGTCGCGCCCTTGTCGCTGATTGTTTCCGCCTTCGCGCCGGTGCTGGACGTGCGCCGGACGCTGACCCCGCAATTGCGTATCGATTTTGGCGATACCGATCTGATTCTCATCGATCTCGGTCGTGGTAAAAATCGGCTAGGCGGTTCGGCCTTGGCCCAGGTTTACAATCGGTGGGGCGACACTGTTCCCGATGTGGAGTCGCCCGAAGAATTGGCGGCTTTCTTCGCGGCCATTCAGGCGTTGAACGCGGCGGGGCGGCTGTTGGCCTATCACGACCGTTCCGATGGTGGCTTGTTGGCGACGCTGGCGGAAATGTCTTTCGCCGGCGGTTGTGGGCTGACCGTGTTGCTGGACGACTTGGCCGAAAACCCGCTGACCGTGCTGTTTGCGGAGGAGTTGGGCGCAGTCGTTCAGATCCGCGCGGCGGATCGAGCTATGGTGATGAGACGGTTGGCCGCTGCGGGTCTGGGGGAATGCAGCCACGTCATCGGTGCGCCCAATGGGGATGACCGGCTGATATTACGCTTTGGTGGCGAAATCGTCTTCTCTGCCAGTCGTACCGAACTGCGGCGCCTTTGGTCGGAAACCAGCTACCGGCTGCAAGCCCTGCGCGATCATCCTGACTGTGCTCGCGAGGCGTTCGAGGCGGCCTGCGATCCGGCCGATCCCGGTTTGAACGTCCGCTTGACCTTCGGCCCGGCCGAGGGCTTAGCGATGCCGCCGGTCGCCACCGGGGCGCGGCCACGGGTCGCCATCCTGCGCGAGCAAGGCGTCAACGGCCAAATCGAAATGGCGGCGGCCTTCGACCGGGCCGGTTTCGCGGCGGTCGATGTCCACATGAGCGATATCATCGCCGGACGGGCGTCGTTGGCGGATTTTCACGGCTTCGCCGCGTGCGGGGGATTTTCTTACGGCGACGTGCTGGGCGCGGGCGAAGGATGGGCCAAATCGATCCTGTTCAACCCGCGCGCCCGCGAGGAGTTTGCGGCCTTCTTCGCCCGCCCCGACAGTTTTGGTTTGGGTGTCTGCAATGGCTGTCAAATGTTGTCTAACTTGCACGAACTGATTGCGGGAACGGAGTTGTGGCCGCATTTTGTCCGCAATCGGGTGGAACAATTCGAGGCGCGGTTGAGTCTGGTTGAAGTGTTGCCGTCGCCTTCCTTGTTCCTGCAAGGGATGGAGGGTTCGCGCTTGCCGATCGCGGTCGCGCACGGCGAGGGGCGGGCCGAGTTTCGCGCGGGTGCGGGTGCGGGCGCGGCGCTGGCGGCGGGCGTAGTGGCTTTACGTTTCGTCGATAACCTCGGTCAACCGACGGAACGCTATCCGGCCAATCCCAATGGATCGCCCGGCGGCATCACTGGCCTGACCAGCCGCGATGGCCGTTTCACCATTTTGATGCCGCACCCGGAGCGGGTGTTTCGCACCGTGCAATATTCCTGGCATCCCGATGGTTGGGGCCAGGATGGGCCGTGGTTACGGTTGTTCCAGAATGCGCGGCGGTGGTTGGGGTGACTGAGTTATTCTAAATTCCGTATGGTGTAGTCAAATTCGAATACTCTCCAGGGAGAATCCCATGTCCAAAGCGATCCGCATTCACCAACCCGGCGGCCCCGAAGTTCTGCGCTGGGAAGAAGTCGAAGTCGGCGATCCCGGTCCCGGTCTAGTCCGCATCCGACATGGCGCGGTCGGACTGAACTACATCGATGTGTATCACCGCACGGGTTTGTATCCGCTGCCGTCGCTGCCTTGGACCTTGGGCATGGAAGGCGCAGGCCGCATCGAAGCCGTCGGCGAAGGCGTAACCGAATTCAAGGTGGGGGATCGGGTGGCCTACGCCAGCCCGCCGGGCGGCGCTTACGCCGAAGTCCGG
>DPWB01000328.1 GCA_003527885.1 Candidatus Competibacteraceae bacterium | reverse complement strand
TGCCGGTGGCAAAAGAGATGCTGTTCACGGCCCAGCCGATCCCGGCGGCTCAAGCCTTGAATCTGGGCGTGGTCAACTACATTAAGCCGGCCGAGGAAATCGAGAGTTTCGTTTATGGGTTGGCGGCCCATATCGTCGCCAACGCGCCGCTGAGCATCGCCGTGATGAAAGAGGAACTGCGGTTGCTGTCCAGCGCGCGCTCGATTACTCCCGAATTGTTCGAACGGATTCAGGGGCTTCGTCGTATCGTCTACGACAGCCACGACTATCAGGAAGGTTTGAAAGCGTTCCTGGAGAAGCGCAAGCCCCAGTTCAAGGGGGAATGAGCGCGGTCGCGCACTGTTTGCGGGGCCTGTTCAAGGCATGGGATTGAGTCTGCGGACCCGTCTTCCTTGGAGCGAATATTCCACGTGGAATAATTGGCGGCGGGTCTCGTCAGACGGATCGCGCCGCAGTGGCTGCCGCTATTCCACGTGGAATAAATCGGGTGGTATAACCCTGTTCAAGCGGCTGCAATGCGTGCGGTGGTTGCTTCTCGCGCCAGTTCGCGCGCCGCGCGCGCCATGCGACCGAACATGGCCTTGTACAGGCCGCAATAAGGATCTTTCTCGAACAGGGTGCCGTGGACGGTGTAGGTCCGCACCGGGCAGCCGCCATGACACAGCGACAGGTAGTCGCAACTCAGGCAATCGCGCTGGATGAGCTGGATGGGGCGCTCGTTGAATTTCTGGCGTGCCGGGCTGTTCTTCAATAGCTCGCCGAAGCTGTCGCATTCAAAGATATTGCCGTAGTGGTAATCGGGATAGCTGGTGACCCAACAGTCGCATTGCGCCACGTAGCCGCGCGCGTCGATCGAGACCATGGAATTGGCGCAGTTATCGCCCCAAATGCAAGGCAGCGTCGTCGGCTGGTGGCTGAAATGCTGCAGCAGGGAATCCAGCGGCCCGACCCGCACGCCCTGGCGATAGCCGCGCTCCAGCCAGACATCGGCCAGTTCGGTGTAAAAGCGGCTGAGTTTTTCCACTTCCGCCACCGGTAATTCTTTCTTGGCGGCAGTCGCTTCGCCGCCCGGAAACGGCGTGTTGACCTGGAAATCGGTGATGCCCAGCTCATCCACGAAATGGCGGTAGAACCGTTCCGCGCCGATCTCCAGGGTCGCTTGGTTTGGGACGGCGATGACCTGTACTTCGATGCCGGCCGCTCGCGCCTCGCGCACCCGCCGCGCCCAAATATCGTTATAGGTGTCCGGTCCTTGCCCGAGCAACTTGCGGTGCAGGTTGGGGTAATCCAACGAGGTGCCGACGCTGTTGCCGAACATCTCGGCGATCACCTTGTTCCAACGGGAGCTGTAGGAGAGCATGTTGCTTTGCAGGCCGTGGAGAACTTGCTTGCCGCGCGCCTGGGCCTCACGCTGGATCAATGCGTTAGCCTCCTCGTACCAACTCGGCGGCAACAGCATCGCCTCGCCGCCCTGCCAGTAAATAGTTAGCGTGGCCAGCGATTTTTCCACCATGTAATCCAACACCTTGCGGATCATTTCAGCCAGGCGGTCGAGCGTCAGCCGGTCGGTGGTCTTATTCTCGAAGCAGTATTCGCAATCCGCATTGCACTGCAAGGTGGACAGCAGGATCAGCGAGATATGGCTTTTCACGCGGATAGGCTCCTCAAGGCTAAATAGGTCGGCGAGCGCTGCCGGTCGCCACGATTCGCTTTAAACTTAGCGGAATCCGCCGCCGTTAGCCGATTCGGCTCGGTGATGGCGGACGCGAACCCGTTCACGGTTCGCGGCCCCGTGAAAATTTCCGACAATGCCGGGAGGAAAATTTATGAAATGCTTGCTTAATGCCGCCTTAACCGTTGCGCTAGGGGTTGCCGTTTGTGCCTGCACCATCGTTTCCGATCCCAGTTCCGGGGCCAGCGGCGCGACCAGTGGTTCTAGCGGTGGTTCCGGCGCGGCGTCCACGAATCGCCAGCAACAAGTCACCGAGTTCGCCAAGATCAATCTGGAGCGACTGCGCAACGACATGGCGGCGGGTGAGGGTGAATATCTCAGTTCGTTGGCCGTGTTGCTTGCCATTGAGCCGACCCGTCAACCGGCTTTCTTCGCCCTGACGCGCGAGAAGTTCGGGGTGCTGTTTCCCAGCGACCGTACCGGCGCCACTGAAATGCTGGCGGTGCTGGAGCAAGAGATGCGGGCCGATCCGCGTGTCGGTCAGCGGGTGACGCTGAACTGAAGCGCACCCTCGCTTGGCCGGTCCGTCTGACGGTCGGGCTGCTGATCGGGTGCGGGTTGCAGGTGACCGACGGCCGCGCCGAAACGGCTTATCTGGCCGAATTGTTGGATCGGGCCGAGATCGCCGGGCTTGCGGAACGGCGGGAGTGGCAAACGCTGCTCCATTATCGGTCCGTCGTCGGCGAGGGAGGCGTGCTCAGCGATGTGGATGACCCGCGCTTCTTTCTGGCGCCGACCGGAAAAACCGAACCGCGCGCCGAGCTCGCCGCGACGCTGCGCGCTTTTTTCAAAGCCGATCCGGTCGGCGGCGATCCTCAACCGGCCCAGTGCGCCTTTATCGCCCGCTACCGATGGCTAAAGGCTGAACTGAACATCGACGACCGCCGCCTGTTACCTCGGGATTGCCCGCGCTTCAGGCAGTGGTTTCGCGAGTTGGACGCGGAAGCGGTGACCCTGGTGTTCGCCTCGGCCTATCTCAACAACCCCGCTTCGCTGTTCGGTCATACCTTCCTGCGCCTGGACCGGCGCGGCCAGACCGAACGGACCCGGCTGCTGGCCTACGCCATCAACTATGCGGCCGACGATTCCGGCAGCAGCGTTTGGAGTTATGCGCTGGATGGCATGAGTGGCCGTTTTACCGGCAAGTTCGACGTGCAGCCTTATTACAAGCTGGTCCGCACCTACAGCGATCTGGAAAGCCGCGATATCTGGGAATATCGTTTGAACCTCGACGAACCGCAACGGCGGCGGCTGCTCGAACACGCTTGGGAACTGCGCGGCATCGGGTTCGAATACTACTTCTTCCGGGAAAATTGTGCTTGGCAGTTGCTGGTTTTGTTGGAGGCAGCCAACCCGAATTGGCGGTTCAGCGACCGCTTTGTCGCCTGGACCCTGCCGGCGGACACGATCCGCTTGCTGGCCCAGCAACCAGGATTGCTGGGGGAGGCGACCGCCCGACCGGCGCGCGGCACCGCGATCGACCGCCGCTATGCAACCTTGGCCGCCGATGAACGCCGGTTGGTGCGGCGGTTGCGAAACGATCCGGCAATCATCGGCACGTCCCGATTTCAGCGGCTTACCCCGCGGCGGCGGGCGCTGCTGTTGGAACTGGCGCTGGACGAGCGCCAGCACCGTCGATCCGGCGGCAGCGAGCCAGGGCGCGAGCCAGCGCTGGACGGGATCACACACCGCTTGTCGGTGGCCCGCAGCCGGCTTGCGGTGGCAGCCCCACCGGTAAAGATCGAACCTTACGCGACCCGCCCGGAAACCGGTCACGCCGCGCGGCGGATCGGCCTTGGCGGCGGCCAACGGGAGGGCAGGAGCTTTGTGGAATTCAGCGCGCGGGCCGGCTATCACGGTCTGCTGGAGCCCGATGCCGGCTACACCCCTGACGCCCAAATCGAACTGTTGAGTGTCGCCGTCCGCCATTACCAGAGCGGCGACCGGCTGGCGCTGGATCGGTTGACGCTGCTCGACATCACCTCGCTGCCGCCGGTTAATGCCTTGACGCCGCGACCGTCCTGGCGGCTTCACGCGGGCTGGGAGCCGCTATCCCGGCCGGATTGTCCGCATTGCACCGCGTTCGATTTAAGCGGCGGTTTGGGGGTGGCGGCGGAAACCCGTTGGCCCTGGCGGACGGTCTGGTTTGCGTTGCCGGAGCTGGCGTTCGAGTACGGCAACGATTTCGTCGGGGGCTATCGCGCCGGTTGGGGCGCGCAAGCCGGTATGTTGCTGCGACCGACCTCCGGCTGGAAGCTGCTGGCGGAGGCGAGGTGGCGGGATTACCGGTCGGGCGAACGCGGTACGGCGTTACGGGCGGGATTGCGACAGAATCTGGCACCGGATAAGGACTTGTCGCTCGGGCTGGATTGGCGCTACCTGGAAGGGTCGCACGAATTCGAGATCGGAGTTCATGTCTATTTTTGAAGCGCAACCCGGCTGTGGCGTGGTGAGGGCGTGGGTTTCGACCCTCGCTTATTCGCCCCCGGTCACCCCGTATTCGACCGGCATCTTGAGGTAAAAGACGCGCACTTTTTCCTGTTCGATCACTTCCAGCAGTTGCTCGGCTTCCCGATCGCTGACGGCAAACACGACCTCGACGGGCAGGTTGCCCGCCAACTCGAAAAAATGATCTTCGTGTAGCACGCCGTGCCGGCCGAAGCCGGCGATGGCGCGGAACGCCGACCCGCCGTGGATGCCCAGTTTTTTGGCGCGCTCCAGCAACCATTCATACAGCAGGATGCCGTGGTGCCGGCGGTGCTCGTGGACGTAAAATTTCAGATAAATCCCGTTCATGGCGCTCCCGGTGCGACGAGCCATTTCATGACCGCTATGCCCAGTACCGTCATGCTTACCGAACCGGTGACATGGGCCAGGACGATAACGGAGGTCCAGGCGTATTCCTCACGCAGCAGCAAGGTCACGGTTTCGGCCGAAAAGGTGGAAAAGGTGGTAAGCCCACCCAGAAAGCCGGTGGTGATGAGCAAGCGAATTTCGGGTGCGAGCAGGGCGTGTTCGAGCAGGAATTGCATGGTCATTCCCATCAAGAACCCGCCCAGCAGGTTTGCGGCCAGCGTTCCGAGCGGTAAGGTCGGGAAAACGGGATTGAGCAAGATACCCAATCCCCAGCGCAACCAAGCGCCTGAAGCGGCGCCGATGCCGATGGCGAGAAAGGCGTAAAGACCCATGTTATCCCGTGCGTCATCGCCGGTTACGCGGTTGGGATGCGGCCGCGAGTGGAAGGTAGGGCGTTCTGGAGCGGGCTTTCGCACCTTGGTTGCAAGCAAAGCCTGCAAGCTGCTTTATCGGCCGTGCGGCGATCGCAGATGAGCGCCATCTTCTTGTTTCTATTCATTTCTAAAAATACCTCAAAAGCTGAGCGGCGACAACCGAGACCGGCCGGTGGCCGCGAGTGCCGACCGGAGCCGCGCGGAATATTTTCGAATCATGGCCGCCCTTCGCTCTTTCCAGGCGCCTCGGGATGGAATTTTCTGGATTTTCCATTAGAGTGACGCCGGATGAGCGCCTGATTTTCCAACAGGGGCATCCCGCCAAAAAATCATTGGAGATGGAATCATGAATGTACGCTGTATCAGTCCTCCGGTTTCGGGCCGGCGGCCCGCTCGTTTTTCCCGAACCCTGGTGCTGGGGATCGCCGCGCTGATCGGCGGTATGCCGCTGTACGCGGGCGCTTACGACCAGACCGGTAAGGCGTGTTGGTACGGGCCGAGGCTGCACGGCCGAGTGACCGCCAGCGGCCAGATTTTTAACCAGCACAAACTCACCGCCGCCCACCCGGAATTGCCGTTTGGCACCAGGGCTTTAGTCACCAACCTCGATAACAACAGAGCCGTTCGGGTGACCATCAACGACCGCGGCCCTCATGTGGGCGGCTGCATGATCGATGTCTCCCGCGCCGCCGCGAAAAGGCTGGGCATGACCGAAAGGGGGGTTACTCGCGTCAGGATTCAGGCCGCGCCGAGATAGACTGTCTGTCGAGACTTGACATCTGACCGGTCTGGCGACGGGCAAAGACCAGCGAGAATCGCCCTCGGAGCGAAACCGCCGGGGCCGTGAGCCCCTGGCGGTAGGAAACCGTTGAAAGCGTCTGCCCCAAGAAAATTGAGCAAAGATGAATTAGCCTATCTCATGGGGTGGCTCGCCGCCGGCTCAAGATGATCTTCAGCAGACGCTTGCTCCCATTGATGCGGACGACTCGCCGCCAAGCACCCGCTGCCGGTTTCTCCTTTCGAATTGAAATGCGCGTTGAGAATGGATGCCTTGAAAAAGTGCCTGCGCCCGGTCGCAAACGCGCAGACCCGCGAACAACCTTCATGGGATAACGGTCTCATGACAGCGCCGCGACACGACACTTCATGAACTTCAGAACCAAAACCGTGTGGGCGATCATGGTCGAATTTGCGGCGGTTTGGCCGCCGATAGCCGGTTTGGAGGTCTGGATTGTTCGGCCTTCGTTCCAGAAGTGGCGCAAAGACCAGGCTTCCGAGGTCGGCACCCGCCCGAACGCGGCGACTCAGAACGAGTTACGACGCTCGGACAACGGATCCGGCAACTGGTGGGCGGAACGGGACGGGGCCTACGTGGCGGGCGACCGCGCTCCGGCGTTCGTCCGCACCAACCTCGGCGGCTGGCGTTGATGGGAGCGCTCGGGCTGGCTGTACTCGCGTCGTTGCTCGGCGGGGTCTGGGTGTTCGGTCGGGCCGCACATGCCGCCAAACCACCGGCGGCCGCGGCGGCCTGGGGCGCTGCGGCCTTGACTGTCTTGATCGGTCTGACCCTGACCGCTGGGGTTTTTATGGAGTTCCGTCAAAGGAGCCAGGAGGCGCTGGAGCGACGCTTTCAGTCGGTCGCCCTCGAGCGCTCTCAAGCCATCGTGGAAGAGTTTAAAGGGGGTCTGCGCGAACTTGACGCCGTGCGGCGTTTTTACAACATCTCCGGCGGCGTCAGTCGCTCCGCGTTTCACCAGTTCGTCGCGCCGATCCTTGAATATCATCAGTTTCAGGCGTTGGAGTGGATTCCTCGGGTGGCGCGGGAGCAGCGCGCCGACGTTGAAGCCGCCGCGCGCCAGGACGGTTTGGCGGGATTTCAATTCACGGAACGGGATTCTGAAGGGCGACTGGTTCCGGCCGGCGAGCGCGACGAGTATTTTCCGGTTTACTACCTGGAACCGTATGCCGGTAATGAAGCGGCGTTAGGGTACAGCCCCGATTCTCTTCATCCATCCCGTGGAGCGGCGCTTTTGCAGGCCTGGGACAGCGGCCAACTGGCCCTCACCGAGCGCTACGTCTTGGTGCAGGAATCCGACCGGCGATTTTCGGTGCTGGCGTTCGCGCCGGTGTATCACGGCGGAGAAGCTCCGCGCGACGCGGAGGAACGCCGGCAGCGCTTGAAAGGCTTCGTCTTGGGAGTCTTCCGAATTTCCGATGTCATCGCGAGCGTCTTCGCCTATCACCCGTCCGCCGGACTGGTGATGGAGGTGAGCGATCTGTCCGCTCCGCTCGAACGGCAACCGCTTTATACCTGGAACCCTTCCCGACCAGACGCCGAACCCGTGGTGGGCCATCCGCCGTTGCGATACCGTCAGGATTTTGCCATGGCCAACCGGGTCTGGCGGATCGAGGCGCGCCCGACCGCGGCGTTCATCGCTGACAATACCGACCGCTCGTATCGTTGGATGCCCGCGGGCGGAGCGCTTCTCACCTTTTTGGCCGCGCTTTATCTGTTCACCGTGATATCACAACGCCGCCGCGCGGAACAGTTGGTGGCGGCGCGTACGGCCGAATTGCGAGAGAGCGAACAGTTGTTTCGCTCGATCTTCGAAAAAGGGGGCGATGGCGCGCTGTTGATCGATGACGGACGCTTCATCGATTGCAACGAGCGGGTGCTCACCCTGTTTGGCGCCACCAGCCGCGAGCAGGTCGTGGCGTTTCGGCCGGCCGATTTGTCGCCGAAACGCCAGCCGGATGGTCGCTCATCCATCGAAAAGGCGCGGGAATTGACTGCGGCGGCGCTTCAAGAAGGCGACCAGCGCTTCGAATGGCTGCATCGCCGGTTCGGCGGCGCGGAGTTTTGGGTGGAGGTACAACTAACGGCGATTCCCTGGCATGGCCGACGGATTTTGTACGCCGCCTGCCGCGATATCAGTCAGCGCAAACGCGCCGAAGAAGCGTTGCGAGAAAGCGAGGAACGCTTGCGCACGCTGCACGAAGCCGCCTCCAGCGGGATGGTCATTCACGAGAACGGTCTCATCTTGGAGTGCAACCAGAGTCTGGCCGACATGGCCGGGTGGCCGGTGGGGCGGCTGGTCGGCATGAACTGCTTGTTGCTGTTCGCCCCCGAATGGCGGGAGCTGGTCAAGCAATACCTTGTCGATGACGCCACCAAAGCCTACGAAGCCGAAGGGTTGCGCGAGGATGGTTCTGTCTATCCGCTGGAAATTCGCAGCAAGAACAGCGCCTATCAAGGCCGTTCGGTCCGGGTGACGGAATTTCGCGACATCACGGAACAGCGCCGGGCGGAGGAGCGGCAGCGGCTGGCGACAGCGGTATTCGAAACGGTCCGGGAATCGATCGTGGTGACCGATGCCGCAAATAACATTGTCGCCGTCAATCCGGCGTTTAGCGCGTTGAGCGGCTATGCGGAAGCCGAGGTTCTGGGCCAGAATCCGCGCCTGCTCAAATCCGAGCGCCAATCCGAAAGCGATTACGCCGCCATGTGGCAGGCGGTCGCCACCAAAGGTCTTTGGCAGGGCGAGTTCTGGAACCGGCGCAAGGACGGCGGGCTCTATCTGGTGCTGGCCACCATCAATCAGGTGTGGAACGCGGCCGGCGAACTGACCTATTACATCAGTATCGCCACCGACATTACCGAGCAGAAGCAAGCCGAACAGCGCATCGAGCATCTGGCTTACTACGACGCGCTGACCGATCTGCCCAACCGGACGCTGCTGGCCCAGCGGGCGGAACTGGCGCTGGCGCTGGCGGCGCGCCGCGACGAGGAACTGGCGCTGCTGTTTCTCGATCTGGACCGCTTCAAGGAAGTGAACGATTCGCTCGGTCACGCCGAAGGCGATACCCTGTTGGTGCAGGTCGCGACGCGGCTCAAAAGCTTGCTTCGCAACTCGGATACCGTCTGCCGCTTGGGGGGCGACGAGTTCGTGCTGCTCCTGCCCGACGCCGGCCGGGATGGCGCCCCGAAGGTGGCCGATAAGATATTGGCGGCCTTTCGCGAGCCGTTCACGGTCGCCGGCCACAGCTTGCGGGTGACGGTGTCGGTGGGCGCCGCGCTCTACCCGCATGACGGCATCACTTTCGACGATTTGCTGAAAAACGCCGATACCGCGCTGTACCGGGCCAAGCAGGAAGGGCGCAACACCCAGGTTTCCTACGCCCGCGAGATGAACGTCGCCGCGTTCGAACGCCTGGTGCTGGAATCGGAATTGCGCAAGGCTATCGAATGCGGGCAACTGGTGGCCTACTTCCAGCCCAAGGTTTATCTGAGCGACGGCCGGCTGGCCGGGGCCGAGGCGCTGGTGCGCTGGCTGCACCCCGAACGGGGTTTGATTTCGCCGGGATTTTTCATCCCGGTGGCGGAAGCCAGCGGCCTGATCGTGGCTTTGGGCGACTGGATGCTGGAAGCCGTCTGCCGGCAGCTTGCCGCGTGGCGGGAAGCGGGTTTCCCGCCGCTGACCGTCGCGGTCAATCTGGCCGCCCGTCATTTCCGCGACCTGGAATGCGTCGGCCGCATCCAGAATCTGCTGGCGGCGCATGACCTGCCGCCGCAGGCGCTGGAACTGGAACTGACCGAATCGACCCTGCTTGATGGCGGCGCGCGCACGACCGAAACGCTGCTGGCGCTCCAGCACTTGGGTATCGGGCTGGCCATCGACGATTTCGGCACCGGCTATTCCAGCCTCGGTTATCTCAAGCGCCTGCCGATCACGGCGCTAAAGATCGATCAAAGCTTCGTGCGCGATCTGGTCACCGACACCGATGACCGTGTTCTCGCCGCCACCATCGTCAACCTCAGTCACAGCTTGGGGTTGGGAGTGGTGGCCGAAGGCGTGGAAACGGAAGAGCAACGGCGTATTTTGTTGGAGCAGGGTTGCGACTTCGCGCAAGGTTATCTGTTCGGCCCGCCCGTGCCGGCCGAACGCTTCGTCGGCTGGTTCGGCGGCGATACCGTGCGGCCCCAACCGGTTGGCGAAGCAGCGCCCGGCGTGCGACCGGCCAGCGGGTGAATCGGTGCGGCCGCGTCCTTCAAGGGCGCCAAAACGGTTTTTTCCCTTCCTGAAGCGCATCGACGCGACTGACCCCGATATCTTTCAACATCGCGTCATCAAGACCGAGCAAGGTTCGACGCTGGCGATAGACTTCATGCCAAACACGTACCCGGTTCAGCGCAGCTTGCAGGCGCGTGCGGAGGCCGGCGCGCGGGTTTGAGAAAAGCTCCGGGCGGAACACGGTATCAAGGAACATGATTGACCCTCCAACCAGCATTTGAAAGCAGTATGCTGGCGGTCGATCAATTCATCAAACGAATAAATTTGATATAATCGATCACTATTATTGATTGATAGGAGGCTGTTATGTCCCCCCAACTCGATCCTGATTTGTTGCGGACCTTCGTGGCCATCGTCGATGCCGGCGGTTTCACCCAGGCCGCCAAGCAGGTGCATCGCACCCAGTCGGCGGTGTCGATGCAGGTGCGCCGCCTGGAGGAGATATTGGATCGGGCGCTGTTCCAGCGCGACGGGCGCGGCGTGCAGCTCTCACCGGACGGCGAAGCCTTGCTGGGTTACGCGCGCCGCTTGTTGAAACTGCACGACGAAGCGCTGGCCGCATTGACGCGACCGGATTTGACCGGCTCGGTGCGCATCGGCACCCCGGATGATTATGTCGACCGCTTTCTACCGGGCATTCTGACCCGCTTTGCCCGCGCTTTCCCGCGGGTGCAGCTAGAAGTCCACTGCGAACCCAGCACGAACGTGCGGCGGTTGCTGACGGAAGAACGGCTGGATTTGGCGTTGATCACCTGTACGCCCGGCACGGAAACCGGCGAGGTGCTGCGCCGCGAGCCGGTGGTGTGGGCCGGCGCCGAACGCCATCTGGCTCACGAGTGCGAACCGTTGCCGCTGGCGTTGTTCCAGCCCGGCTGCTGTTTTCGGGAATGGGCGCTGGCGGCGCTGGACGGGCAGGGGCGACCGTATCGGATCGCCTATACCAGCGCCAGCATCAGCGGCGTGTTGGCGGCGGTCACCACCGGCTTGGCGGTAACGGTGCTCTGCCGTAGCGTGCTGCCGGCCGGCGTGCGGCCGCTCGGAACCGATGAAGGTTTTCCGGTGCTGCCGTCGGCGAGCATCACCCTGCATCGGGGTCGCGGTGTTTCGGCGGTGGCGGAGTGTCTGGCCGGCTACATCCGCGAAGGCTTCGGCGTCGATGCGCCGCCGCCGGTCTCCCTCAGGGATCGCGAGTCGCTGGTTGCTTGAGGGCGGCAGCCGCCGGACAGCGATCCGCTATCTTGTGGCTCCTTTGGAAGCGCCAACCGCTCAATCTTCGTCCAGCGCCTTGAAGCGTCGGGCCAGATCGTCGACCAGGGCGCGCACCGCTGGCAGCAAGCCGCGCCGCGAGGGATACACGGCATGGATGATTTCCCGACGGGGCATCCAGTCCGGCAAGAGCCGGATCAGCGTCCCCGCGGCCAGTTCGGCGCGGACCATCATCGCCGGCAACTGCACTACGCCGACGCCGGCCAAGGCGGCGGCGCGTAAGGCGATCATATCGCCGGTCACTAGGCGCGGCGCGTGATAGAGAACAGCCTGCGCGCCTTCTGGCCCAAACAGCGTCCACTGATAGTGTTGCCGGGGGCCACCCAGCGCCAAGCTCGGCCACTGCGCCAGATCGGCCGGGAAGCGCGGGCGACCCTGGCGCGCCAGCAGCGCCGGGCTGGCGACCAGAGCTTGGCCGCGATCGGCGAGCACCCGCAACACCAGCTCGCTGTCCGCCAGCGGTGGCGGACGTACCCGCAACGCCAGGTCGATGCCCTCACCGATGGGGTCAACCCGGCGGTTGGTCGCCTCCAGATACAAGGTGACGCGCGGGTGGGCGGCCAGAAAATCGGCCAGCATCGCGCTCACGTGCGCGTGCAGCAGCGCCACCGGGCAGGTCAGGCGCACGCTGCCGCAGGGTTCCGAGCGCGTGACCGCGATGGCTTCCTCGGCGGCCTCCGCTTCCACCAGCATCGCCTTGCAGTGCTCGTAATAAGTCTGGCCGATTTCGGTCACGGTGAAACGGCGGGTCGAACGTTGGATCAGCCGCACGCCGAGCCGTTCTTCCAACGACGCGATGCGGCGGCTCAGCTTGGATTTCGGAATGCCGAGCGCGCGACCCGCCGGCGCGAAGCCGCGGTAATCCACGACCTGCACGTAGTAGTAGAGCTCGTTTAAATCCTGCATGGCCCTCCTCTGGATTCCCCGCAACCTTTGTGAGTTAGGCGGTCAAATAACTTGTCGTTCCAATTGTAGGACACTTAAGGCGGAATTTGCCGTCTACCGGATGGATTGTCCTCTCTATAAACTGCTATCCATCAAGTCCAGAGCGGACTGACAACCTTGGGAGATCGCGATGAAAAAAGTGGCTAGTGTCTATAGCGCGCCCCGACCGCATTGGGTGGGGGATGGTTTTCCGGTGCATTCGATGTTCGATTACAACGGCCTCGGCAAGCTGCTCAGCCCGTTTTTGTTGCTCGACTACGCGGCCCCGACCCGGTTCGAGCCGAACGGCGGTTCGCCGCGCGGAGTGGGCGAGCACCCGCACCGCGGCTTCGAGACCGTGACCGTGGTTTACGACGGCGAAGTGGCGCACCGCGATTCGACCGGCCAGGGTGGCGTGATCGGCCCCGGCGACGTGCAATGGATGACGGCGGCGGGCGGCATCCTGCACCAGGAATTTC
This sequence comes from Candidatus Competibacteraceae bacterium, assembly GCA_003527885.1. GTDB lineage: Bacteria > Pseudomonadota > Gammaproteobacteria > Competibacterales > Competibacteraceae > Competibacter_A. The sequence goes on along the minus strand of DPWB01000328.1, from coordinate 6,384 downwards.
ACTCTGAAGCGTATTCGCGCTCGGGCGGGCCGTTCGAGATGGTGCAACTCTGGGTCAACCTGCCGGCCAAAGACAAGATGGGCGCACCCGGCTATCAAGCCATCACCAACGCCGACATTCCGGCCGTGGCGCTGCCCGACGGGGCGGGCACGGCGCGGGTGATCGCCGGCGAATACCGGGGCCGCACCGGCCCGGCGCGCACCTTCACGCCGCTGGACGTGTGGGATGTCCGGCTGCACGCCGGCAAGGGCGTCGAGTTCGGGCTGCCGGACGGTTGGACGACGGCCTTGGCCGTGTTGCGCGGCAACGTGCGCGTGAACGGCCAGACCCCGGCGCACGAGGCGCAACTGGTGGTGCTGGAGCGCGCCGGCGATGCGGTCACGATCGACGCCGACACGGACGCGAAGCTGCTGCTGCTCGCCGGTGAGCCTATCGACGAGCCGATCGTGGGGTACGGCCCGTTCGTGATGAACAGCCAACAGCAGATCGTTGAAGCCATGAAGGACTTCAACGGCGGCCGTTTCGGGCGCATCGCCCCGTAGTTTCCCCGCCATGCCGGCTTCATCGGCCGGCATGATCTTTAACCTGGATCCAAGCGGGCCACGCCAAAAAACCAGAAAGCCGTAAAAGACGACAAACCGCTGAATTGGGAGTCCAAACAAAGGAGAATCCGGCAGTACGGAGTGCAATCTACCCTTCAATCCACACCCATTCGTCCTAGCTACAGGAGCGCTCGCCATGAGTGAACCGACCGTCCATGCCTCACTCAAAACCACCGTCCGCTACCGGGTGGACCTGACCGACGGCAGCCACCAATGGCACGCCGACGAGCCTGTCACGCTCGGCGGGGGCGACACCGGCCCCACGCCACACCACCTGTTGCTGTCGGCGCTCGGTGCTTGCACCGCCATCACCGTGACGATGTACGCACAACGCAAGCAGTCGAAGCTGGAAGGCGTCGAGGTGGAATTGCGCGTGGTCGAGGAAAAGCTGTCTCCCGCGCCAGCACAGACCCACATCGCCCGCGACATTCGGCTAAGCGGCGATCTGAGCGATGCCGAGCGCGCGCGCTTGCTCGAAATCGCCAACGTTTGCCCGCTCCACAAGATCCTGAGCGGTGAAATCACCATCGATAGTCGCTTGGTCGATGCGTTGTCAGCTTGAATGGCGGGCAGGCTCTTCGAGTAAACCGTGGCGCGCCTGTTGCCGTGACGGCAGCGGCGCGCCATCGGCGCGGGTGCTTTCTCGACCGCGCCGGCCCAGACCTTCGCGCCCGGCGCCAAAAATGCCGTGAACCGCCTTTTCTTGATCCCTCACATGGGTTAGTTTGCGGCTGACCCATTTACGGCGCGATGCGAAATGCTTATGGCCAAGAAAATCATGCTCACTCTCGTTATCGTGTTGGTGCTGGTAGGCTTGCTCGCCGGTATCAAGGGATTGCAGTTCAAGACCATGTTCGCGCAAGGGGCGAATTTTGTCCCGCCGCCCGAAACGGTCACCACCGCCCAAGTCAAGCAGGATGTCTGGCAGCCCACGCTGAGTGCCGTCGGTTCGGTGGCCGCCGTGCAGGGCGTGATGCTCCGGGCCGAACTGACGGGTACGGTGAAGAACATCGCGTTCGATTCGGGCGCGAGCGTGCGGGCCGGCGATCTGCTGGTGGAGCTGGATTCGTCGGTCGAACAGGCCCAGCTTCGGGCGGCCGTGGCCAGCGCCGATCTCGCCCGCCTCAACCTGGAGCGCGCCCGCGATCTGCGCGGCCGGAGCATGGTGTCGCAGGCCGATCTGGACAGCGCTGACGCTCAGGCCAAGCAGGCCAACGCGCAAATCGACAACATCCGCGCGCTGATCGCCAAAAAGAGCATCCGCGCGCCCTTCGCCGGTCGTACCGGCATCCGTCAGGTCAACCTCGGGCAATGGCTGGAAAATGGCGCCGCCGTGGTGACCCTACAAGCGCTCGATCCCGTCTACGTGGATTTCGCGTTGCCGCAACAGGAGCTCGCCCAACTCAGCGCCGGCATGGCGGTGCGGGTGACCACCGACGCCTTTCCCGGCCAGACCTTCGACGGCAAGCTCACGGCGGTCAACCCCGAAATCGACGCGGCGACCCGCAACGTGAGCGTGCAGGCCACCCTGGCCAACTCCGCCGGCAAACTGCGGCCCGGCATGTACGCCAATGTCGCCGTGGTGTTGCCGGAAACGGAACGGGTGCTGATGATTCCCGCCACGGCGGTCCTGTACGCGCCCTACGGCGATTCGGTGTTCGTGGTCGAGGACCAGAAGGATGAAAAGACCGGCGCGGCCCGCAAGGCGCTGAACCAGAAATTCGTGCGCCTGGGCAAGACGCGCGGCGATTTCGTGGCGGTCGCCTCCGGGCTGGACGCGGGCCAGACCATCGTCACCACCGGCGTGTTCAAGCTGCGCAACGGCGCGAGCGTGGTGGTGGACAACACGCTGGCCCCGAGCTTCCAGCTTGCCCCCAAGCCCGCCAATTCCTGAGCCGGCGCGATGAAAGCCTTCACCGACCTGTTCATCGGCCGGCCCGTGCTGGCCATCGTGGTCAACTTGGTCATCATCATCGCTGGCGTCCAGGCCATCTTCAACCTCAACGTCCGGCAATACCCGCGCAGCGACAACGCCAGCGTCACGGTCACCACCGTCTACGTGGGCGCGGGCGCCAGCCTGGTGCGCGGCTTCATCACCACTCCGCTGGAGCGCGCCATCGCGGCGGCGGACGGCATCGAGTACCTGGAATCGCAAAGCGCCCAGGGGCTTTCCACCATCAAGGCCCGCCTCCGCTTGAACTACGATGCCACCAAGGCGCTGGCCGAAATCAGCTCCAAGGTCGATCAGGTGCGCGGCGATCTGCCCCCCGAAGCCGAAGTGCCGGTGCTCAACATCGAATCGGCCGACAGCCAGTTCGCCTCGGCGTACTTGAGTTTTTCCTCGGACATCCTGCAACAGAACGAAATCACCGACTATCTGGTGCGGGTGGTGCAACCGCGGCTGTCGGCGGTGGAAGGCGTGCAGCGCGCCGAGATTCTGGGCGCTCGCACGTTCGCCATGCGGGTCTGGCTCAAACCCGAAAAACTGGCCGCGCTCAACGTCAGCCCGGCGCAGGTGCGCCAAGCCTTGGCCGCCAACAATTACCTCGCCGCCATCGGCCGCACCCGTGGCTCGCTGATTCAAGTCAACCTCACCGCCAACACCGATTTGCGCTCGGTCGAGGAATTCAAGAATCTGGTGATCCGCCAGCAGGATGGCGCGCTGGTGCGGCTGGCCGATATCGCGGAGGTGGTGCTCGGCGCCGAGGATTACGATACCGAAGTGCGCTATTCCGGCCAGACCGCCGTGTTCATGGGCATTTTTCCGCTGCCCAATGCCAACGCCATCGACGTGATCGAGCGCATCCGCGCGGAAATGGAGTTGATCCAGAAAGAGTTGCCGACCGGACTGGAAGGGCGGCTGGCCTACGACGCCACCGATTACATCAACAACGCCATCCGCGAAGTGATCACCACCCTGAGCGAGACGCTGTTGATCGTGGTGGTCATCATCTTCCTGTTCCTGGGTTCGCTGCGCTCGGTGCTGGTGCCGGTGATCGCCATCCCGATTTCGCTGGTCGGCGGCATTTTCCTGATGCAGGTCTTTGGCTTTACCATCAATTTGCTGACCCTGCTCGCCATCGTGCTGTCGGTCGGTCTGGTGGTGGATGACGCCATCGTGGTGGTCGAGAACGTCGAGCGCCATTTGCGGGAGGGCAAGACGCCCTTCGACGCGGCCATCCTCGGCGCGCGGGAACTGATCGGCCCCATCATCGCCATGACCGTCACCCTGATCGCGGTTTATACCCCCATCGGCTTGCAAGGCGGGCTGACCGGCTCGCTGTTTCGCGAGTTCGCCTTTACCCTGGCGGGCGCGGTGACCATTTCCGGGGTGGTGGCGCTGACGCTATCGCCGATGATGACCTCCAAACTGCTGACCGCCGAAGACGAGCACCAGTGGTTGACGGCGCATATCAATGCCGGCTTCGAGCGCGTCAAGCGGTTTTACGGGCGGGTGCTCGACAGCGCTTTGAACGCCCGCCCGCCGGTGTACCTGATGTGGGTGGCGCTGTCGGTGCTGGTGGCGCCGATGTGGATGTTTTCGGCGGAAGAACTGGCGCCGACCGAGGACCAGGGGGTGATTTTCGGCATCGTCGATGCCGCCGCCAACGCCACGCTCGATCAAACCAGCCAGTTCACCGCCGCCGCCAACACGGTGTTTCAGAGCGTGCCGGAAACCCGGTTTACCTTTCAGATCACTTTCCCGACCTCGGGGTTCGGCGGCATGGTGGTCAAGCCCTGGGACGAGCGCGGGCGGACCGTGTTTCAAATCCTGCCCGAAGTCCAGCGGAAGTTGCAGGCCATTCCCGGCATCCAGATGTTTCCGATCACCCCGCCGGCCTTGCCCGGCGGCGGCCAGTTTCCGGTGGAATTTATCATCGCCTCGACCGCCGACACCCAGGAAATCTTGCAGATCGCCCAGCAAGTGCAGAAAAAAGCGCTGGAGAGCGGGATGTTCGCGTTTCCGCCGCTGGTCGACGTGAAGATCGACCAGCCGCAGACCGAAATCGTGATCGACCGCGACAAGGTGGCCGCGCTCGGGCTCAACCTGCAACAGGTCGGCGCGGATCTCACCGCCGCCGTGGGCGGCAACTTCGTCAACCGCTTCAACATCGCCGGCCGCAGCTACAAAGTCATCCCGCAAGTCGAACGGAGCGGCCGCCTCAATCCCGATCAGCTGGAAAATATCCACGTGACCGGACCCGGCGGGCAATTGATGCCGCTCAGCACCGTCGCCTCGTTGCGCGACAGCACCGCGCCGCGTTCGCTCAACCGCTTCCAGCAGCTCAACGCGGTCAAGATCAGCGGGGTGGCGGTCCAGCCGCTCGATCGGGCGTTGCGCTTTCTCGAAACCGAGGCCGCCAAGGTGATGCCGCAGGGCTACACGATCGATTACACCGGCGAGTCGCGCCAGTTGCGGCTGGAAGGCGGCAGCCGGTTCTTCGCGACCATGGGCTTTGCCATCATCATGATCTTTCTGGTGCTGGCGGCGCAGTTCAACAGTTTCCGCGACCCCTTCATCATCCTGCTCGGTTCGGTGCCGCTGGCGATGTTCGGCGCGCTGCTGTTCACCTTCCTCAAGATGCCGAACCCGCAAATTCCGTTTCCGCTCACCGAAGGCTGGACCACCACCTTGAACATCTATTCCAAGGTCGGGCTGGTGACCCTGATGGGGTTGATCGCCAAGAACGGTATTCTGATCGTGGAGTTCGCCAACAAGCTGCAACTCGAAGGCCACGCCAAACTGGCGGCGGTGCGCGAAGCGGCGCTGATCCGGCTGCGGCCGATCCTGATGACCACGGCCGCCACCATCGCCGGCCATCTGCCGCTGACGCTGGTGGCCGGCGCCGGCGCCGCCGCCCGCAATTCCATCGGCTTGGTGCTGGTCGGCGGCATCGCGATCGGCACCTTGTTCACTCTGGTGTTCGTACCGGCGCTCTACATGCTGATCGCCAGGGATCACGCCCGCGACCGGGAAGCCGTCGAACGCGCGGCGGCGCTGGCGAGCACTTGAACCGTGTTGTGGTTTATGATTTTTTAAATATCGGCTTATTCGGGTAATTAGAATGTCTTGGGACCAGCAGATTCTTCTGTTCGCGGCGGCCCACCGGTCGGAGGGCCTAGACGCATTCTTTCGCGGCGTCACTTGGCTAGGATCGTTGTATGTGCTGGTTCCGCTCACGTTGGTGATCGTCGCGGTCCTGCTGCACCTGCAAAAACAGGGGGAAGCAGGCTTGCTGGTGGTGGGGCTTGGCGGGGCGACACTGTTGGTGCATCTCATCAAGCTGGTTTTGGCGCGGCCCAGACCCGCCGTGGCGGAACGCTTGGTCGCTTTACCGTGGGACAGCTCGTTTCCGAGCGCCCACACCATGCAGATCGTCGCCTTCACGCTGGGCGTGGCGGTGGTCGTGCGCCGGCTTTGGCCGCACTGGTGGGCGGTCGCCGCCGTGGCCGCCGCGGCGCTGATCGTTTTGGTGGGCGCTTCGCGCGTCTACTTGCAGGTTCATTATCCATCGGATGTGCTGGCCGGAATCGTGCTGGGTAGCGGCTGGATCGCCCTGGCGCAAAAGCTGGTCTGACCCATCCCGAACACCTCTTTGGGGGTCGCCATGTGGAATAAATCGTTGGGCGGCGGCGAGGCGGGGTATCACCCGTTGCGCAAGCTCAAGGTCATCCTGTCGGGGTTGCGGTTCGCGGTGATGTACGATTTCAGCGTTGCCTACAAGCTGGTCGTCTCCGCCATCGTGATGGTGTTGGCCCTCATCTTCCAGCAATGGATCGA
>DPWB01000207.1 GCA_003527885.1 Candidatus Competibacteraceae bacterium | reverse complement strand
GCATACGTTTTCTATTTTTTTTTTTCAAGCAGAAGACGGCATACGAGATCTAGTACGGTCTCGTGGGCTCGGAGATGTGTATAAGAGACAGACCTTATACTTTGCTTGAAGCAATGGCTCTTGGAATCCCTATCATTGCTTCCCGCGTTGGTGGACTTGCTGAAATATTAAAAAATGATATTAATGCATTATTAATTACGCCTGGAAATATAGAAGAAATTACGCAAGCAATTATACGATTACATAACTCTCCAACCCTATGCCGATATTTAGGTGAAAATGCTCAGCAACTTCAAAAAAAACACTATTCATTAGAAATAATGATACTCAGGTATCTTAAAATCTATATGGCGCTACTGTATAAATCCGAAGGATTCCCATCTTAGGGAATGAACGAACAGAAACGGAAATATCGGATACGGAACTGGCGCTCTTACAATGCGGCGCTGGTGGCGCAGGGGTGGTCGCCTAGCCCATCGTTCGCCGACGGTCAACCGCACTCGCACACCAATATCCTGGAGGCCGGAAGCAATACAACTGACTGCAAGGTCGAAGCAACAGAGCGGCTATAATCGGCGTAGCTTGGGGGAAACCGCGATGTTTCGTCTCAAAGCCCTCTTGGCGGGCATTTGAAAAACCATCGCTTCAAGAACCAGACCGCTGAAGCCTACGCTCGTCTTGACACCGTCAATAGCATGACCCGACTGGGTATGCCGGAAACGGTCACGGTCGTGGCTTGCTAAACGCTAACACATCGGCTTCATCCATCTACAGCCGATTTATGCAACAAAACCTTATGCAATAAAACCGTTTGACGGTCGAGAGCGAAATTTCACCAGCGAATTGTTTTGGGTACGAGGCTATTTTGTCTCAACTGCAGCTTTGGATGAAGCGATGGTCAGAGAGTACATCCGCCAGCAAAAGGCGGGCGGATGAGCGTTAATTAATTAGAGGGGGCTGTGAGTTGCAGATTTTTTGGGGCGCTAAGCGTATTCGTAGTGTTCCCCGCACTCAAAGTTATCGGGTAACCTTTGCTGGCATTGCCTGCTGAATCTACCACAAACAGGTAAGCTGTTCCTGTTGTGAAAGAGCCTTTATTAATATTCACAGTAATAGAGCCATCAGACCATGCTGTAGGAATTTGGACCTCACGAATCGTGGAGTTTGACCAAGTATCAGTATTTCCAAGTTCTACTCTTGCCCTGGTATGGTCAATAAATACATCATCGTAACTATAAGAACCTGCTACCCCATACCCTCGTTCAGGCCCATCTATCATGTTGCCGATATCTATAGTGTGGCCATTTGCACCAAAATTAGTGGGTACTAGGTCAGGCCTAGACCATTGCTCTACCCCGTCTAACCAGACAGTTAAGGCTTTAGGGTTGTCACTCATATAAACTTCAAACTTATGCCAAGCGTTAGCGGAAAGACTATTAGGGCTTCCCCATTGCGTAGGTCCGTCCGCACCTTCACTAGCTGCTCGAATGGTATAATCCGGGCCACCAGTTGAGAAAAAGATATTTCCATTAGAACCATAAATTCTAAAAAACTTTCCGGACTGGTTATTAGATAACATTTTAATCCAGAAGCTAGCAAACCATTCTCTAGGTGTCCCACTCTGGTCAATTTCTAAGGCCCCTAGTTCTCCAACACTATAAAATTTTTCCGCATACTTTTTGCTATTGGTTCTATTGTTGGTTGTCCCTACACGCCAGTTTTGTGGGTAAGAACCCATTGTAATATTGCCACCAGTTAAAACACCGCTTTCAAAATTAGTCCAAGCCTTATTAAGGAATGGCTGCCCTCCTCCATAATTCGAGCGGATGCCGAACCCACTACCTGTAATGGTTATATTCCCTCCATTATTAGAGGCGGAGCTAATATTAGGAGCGCTATAGCTTTCGCTGCTGATTAACGCCAAGGCCATTATAGCTAAAGCTGTCTTGTTTTTCAGTTTCATCATAGTCTCCTGCGAGTAAGATGAGTCATTGCTATGACATCATCTTACTCGCATTTTATGTCTAACTTAACTTCAAAGGGATGAGTTTATTTGCTCAGTGTCAAAGGTCTATTAGTGACTATTAATCATTTCATTTTCCCTGTCAACGCGACCCTTTGAAAAACGCTACTCAATCAGGTTTAGGAAAGTTTAATCAATACCCAGCTCCATATCCGGACAATGACCCGTTGGTAGAGAGGGTACCAGTAATCCAAAGACTCGGCAATTCACTTAGAGTAACGCTTTGATTAGTTTCGCTAGGTTGTGTGTTGCTGCCTATGTTGTTGAGGATATTAAGCAGGCCTCCGTTCGGGTTCAAAACTGCAATCCAGTATTTGGTCCCAGCAGCAACCGGAACGACCGGCAGGCGGATTTCATTCCAACTCCCTGCTTTAATCCAGGTGTCGTCCCAACCGGTGATGAGCTTGCCGGGATGACCATTATTATCCGTGTAAATACCTCCAACTAATCGGGTCGCAGTTGAGGTTTTATCGACATATATACTGAGATTGCTGATGGAACCCGTACTCGCCGCCGTACTTTGAAACGCTGCTGCCATGCCTTTGGAGATAGAGTAAGTACTTGAACCAAGCGCCTTTTCACCCAGCAGTAGTTTCGTCGGCGAAGAGGTGGCGATAGGGGTTTTCATATCGGTTGCGATCTCGCTCGCGCTCAAGGCGCGATTGTAGATGCGGACTTCATCGATATAGCCCTTGAAAAACTCGCCCCAAGTTTCGCTGCCGCCGATGCGCAGCGCACCGTTGGTGACATCGATTCCACCGGTTTGCGGCTGGCTGGAAACTTGGGCACCGTTAACATAGAGTCTGAGTGTAGAGCCATCGTAAGTGCCTGCCAAGTGCGTCCACTGGTTGGCGCTTACTGCGGGACCGCCATACAGCTTACGCCAGTCTGTGGTGTAGACGGCGGCTTCGGGCTGATTGAGGTCAGAGTTGGCGGCCAGATAATACGCGGCTCCGAACCCGTTAGGTTGCTCCTTGTTGAGCACGGTCTGCCAACCGGTGCCGGTCATGGCGGCGGTCGGATAAACCCACGCCTCCAGCGTCATGCCAGTGGTCAGGTCCAACGTGTTGGAATCGTTGACGGTCACCCAATCATCGATTCCATCAAAGGAAGCAGCTTGGCCGAACTTTCCTTTCGCTACACGAATAGTACCACGTGTGGTGCCATGATTGCCCTTGCCGGACGCATCCACCATGGTGGCGCCGTAGCCTTCTTCGAAATTGTAGGCGGCGACCAGCCCGTTAGAACCCGCGCTCGAAGCGGCGTTTACCGTGATGGTTTGGGTCTTGGTGCTCGGGGTCGTGCCGGTCGGGCCAGTGGCGGTCAGTGTCACAGTGTAAGTGCCGGCATTGGCATAAGTGTGCGAGGGGCTCTGCGCGGTGCTGGTGTTGCTTTGGCTGGCGGCATCGCCGAAGTTCCACGCATAACTGAGCACGGTGCCGGTGGAGGTGTTGGCGAAGGTGGTCGCCAAGGGAGCGACGCCGGTGCTGGGGCTTGCGGTGAAGCTGGCTGCGGGCGCCGTGGCGCTTGCCGAAATGGTTTTGGTGGTCGTGCTGCTGCCGCTCGTGTTAGTGACGGTGAGCTTCACGGTATAGGTGCCCGCCGAATTGTAGGTCTTGGCGACGCTTTGAGCCGTGCTGGTGGTGCCGTCACCCAAATCCCAGGAGCGGCTGGCGACCGTGCCAGTCGAGGTGTCTTTCAAGGTGACCAGCAGCGGCGCGGTCCCGGAGACCGGAGTGGCGCTGATACTGGCGACGGGGGCGGCGGCTACCGGATTCGTCACCGAAATGGTCTTGGTCGCGGTGGCGCTGCCGCCCGGACCGGTGGCGTTGAGCGTGACCGTGTAGGTGCCGGCGGTCGAGTAGGTCTTGGCGGGATTCTGAACGGTGCTGGTGGTGCCGTCGCCAAAACTCCAGGTGCGGCTGCTAATGTTACCCGTCGAGCCGTCAGTGAAATTGACCGTCACCGGCGCAGTGCCCGACGTTTTATCCGCGGTGAAGCTTGCGCTCGGGGCTGCAACGGTGATCGTCTTGGCGACTTCATTGGAGAAAGCGCTTTCGGCGCCAGCGCTATCGTAGGCCTTGACCGCAAAGTAATACGTGGCGCCATCGCTGAGATTGGCTACGGTCGCCGTGGTCGCGGTGCCGGCGTTGGTGTTGACCGAATAGGTTTGGCTGGCGGTTCCGTAGTAGATGCGATAGCCCGCCACCGGGCCGCTGCTGGGGTCCCAGGTCAAGCTGGCTTGACCGGCGAAGACGTTAGTTGCGAAGAAAAATAACAATAAGCTCAACCCTCCTAGCATGTGCCGGGCTGAGTTGAACCGTGTTGGTGTTGAAGCTGTGATAGACATTTATGTAGTTCTCCTAAGTTTATGTGCCACGCGAACGTGGCTTTCTCAGGATCAACTACACGATCAAAAGAAAGTATTTCGTTCGCTTGGCGACCCTGCGACCATGCTCTACTGATACAGAGGTTAGGCCAGTGGCTTTGCGTCGCTACCTTTCGATAGGTTTGCCTTTCGCAAGCGGGTATTAATATATGCTTGAAAATGATCCTATGCAATGGTGTATAGCAATTTTTTTGAGTAGTTTGAAAATAAATATTACAATGACTGAAAAATTAGGCAGTTCGGTCCAAACTGAACCAGTTAACTTGTTAAAACAACGTATCTATCCTATAAATTCAAGCCATTGTTTTATAATGTATTAAGTGAAATTCCAGCCGCAATGAAAGCGCCGACGCTTGCTTCTTCAGCGCTCGAATCGCACCATCTGGATTCGACGGGTGGATGAGGTCTGAATCAAGCGCAGATGGGGAGAGTGGGAAATGAATAGCGCGTTATGGGTCATGGGGCTTGCCAGCGCCGTCTTTGTCATCAGCCACCTCGGCCTGTCCGGCGCGGCCGTGCGGGGTCGGTTGGTCGATCGCTTGGGGGAGAAAGGGTTCTTAGGCGTCTATTCACTGGTCGCCTTGCTGGTGTTGGGGGCGATGATCGCGGCTTACAGCCAATCCTCCCACACGGTTTTTCTCTGGGTGCCCGGCCACGGGTTGCGCCATCTGCCCTTGTTGGTGATGCCGGTGGCGTTGACGTTGATCGCGGGCGCCTTACTGACGCCGAACCCTTCGGCGGTGGGGATGAGCGCAGCGCTCGATCAGGCTGAGCCGGCGCGCGGTGTATTGCGGGTTACCCGACATCCGATGATGTGGGGTGTGACGTTGTGGGCGGCCAGCCATATTTTGGCGAACGGCGATCTGGCGTCGCTGTTGTTCTTCGGAGGCTTTTTGTTGACGGCGCTGCTGGGTTCGCTGCATCTCGACCGTCGGATGGCTGACGGGCAGGGAGAGCGCTGGCAGCTTTTTGACGCCGCCACCTCTTATCTGCCATTTGGCGCGCTGTTGGGCGGTCGCCAGCGTTGGTCCTGGAGCGAACTGCGCCGACCGGCGCTGTGGGGATTGGGCGCGTTCATCCTATTGCTTTTGTTGCATCCGTTTTTGTTTGGCGTCCGGCCTTATTGAAAGGGGGACCGACATGGGACACTGATCTGTTTTCAAAGGGAATTTCAGGCAAAAAAAAGCCGCTGGCGAACCAGCGGCAAGCTCACTTGGGAGGATGTCAACCCAAACCACTAGAGGAGAGTGCGCCTGTCCTAACCACCCGGCGCTAGGTGGTGACCGTACGCGCTGCTAGCGATACCGCGCGTGTTTGTCCCGATGATCGGCCCCGATCAAAATTCTTGAGGGCAAGGTTTTTAAACTTTTCTGCCCCACCCGTCGGTTCGCTTGGCGATTTGTTGCCGTGCCGCAGCGGACTGACTGACTATGAGTTTTATAGAAGCATTTACCGTGCCAAGCTTTCGATATCCGATGGCCGGGTGGATCGGCGACATGCTCGAACGTTGTAGGACCTGTTTTCTGGGTTAAGGGTTGATGAAACTGCGGATGCGTGATTCACATTGAAACGGGGCGGGCCATTTTGGTCGGTTCAGCATGACTGGCGAGACGAACTCGTTAGCCGGTGTCATGCGCTCAAAAGCGGCGCTGCTGGGAGGGAGATTGAAGCCGGTTGAAGCGATGGAAGGTTAAAGGCGCGGTTCGGGGAAGCGGCGGGTCCAAGCGGCCAGTGCAGCGATATGCTCGGGCGTGGTGCGACAGCAGCCCCCGATCAATCGGGCACCGCCGGCATACCAGTCCTGGGCGGCTGTCAAAAATTCGGCGCAGCTGGCGGTGCCTTCCCAGCGGCGGCGGTCGGGGTGATACGTTTCACCCGAATTCGGATAGACCACGATAGGTTTACGGGTGGCGGAGCCGATGGCCTGAACCAGAGCTGGAATGTATTGCGGCGCGGTGCAGTTTACGCCTACGGCGACCACTGGCGGTCGATCGTCCAGCCAGGCCGCGCAGTCGGCCAAGCGTTCGCCGTGGCAGGTATGAGCTTCGTCGCGGGCACTGAAGCTGATCCAGGCGGCGGTACCGGGAAATTCAGCCAACAACCGCACCAACGCCCGCGCTTCGATAAAGCAGGGTAAGGTCTCGCAAGCCAGCAGGTCGGGACCGGCTTCCAGCAAGGTGGCCAGCCGCAACCGGTGAAAATCCATCAATTCGGTTTCGCTCAAGCCGTAATCGCCCCGGTATTCCGACCCATCCGCTAAGAACGCGCCGTAAGGCCCTAGCGAAGCCGCCACCAAAGGGCGAGGGCGGCCGTTGCGGTTGGCCGGTTCCCGCCAAAATTCATCGCGGGCTTCCGAGGCCAGCCGCACCGAGCGCCGCAGCAGAGCTAGGCTTTCTTCGCGCCCGAGACCGCGCCGCATGAAAGCTTCGACGGTGGCCTGATAGCTGGCGGTGATCGCGATATCGGCCCCGGCGCGAAAATAATCCAGATGGATTTGCCGGATCAGTTCGGGGGCTTCGAGCAACACCTTGGCCGACCACAGCGGATCGCGCAGATCACAGCCCCGGCGTTCGAGCTCGGTGGCGAGCGCACCGTCCAGAACCAGCATCGGAAACTGTCGCAGCAGTGCCGCAAGCGGATTCATCGTTCGGGTTCTTGGTGGGCGCGCTGGGCGGCGTCCTGCACGAACCGATTGAGATCCTGGGAAAATGCCGCCACCTCTTGCGGGCGAGCCGGCACCGCCGGCACCGGTACGGCGGTTTGCGCCTGCCCCGCCAGCGCCGGAGCCGGCGCTTTACGATCCAGCCATTGCACCAAACCGAAACCCATTACGGCTATCACTACCAGCAATGACAGCACGCGCATGGAAATTCACCGTCACCGCGTTTGGCGATTGAAGCGCCGGTAGCACGCATCAAAGCCGTAGGTGCTCGTGCAGCGTTCGAAATCCGCACAAAATGCGTCACCGTAGGCGGCGGCGCAGGTGTAGGGATCGTAGCCGTCGGAGTTGGCCTTGTGGGCGGGTGCGCTCGTCGCTCCAGCGTTCGGCGGGTTGGCTTTCAACACAACACTAGCGACTTCGGTATGGGCGGGGCTGGGGGATAACAACCCGTCGCTGTCCGCCGCTTTGCTCGATCCGGCACAAATGGCGATCGAACCGATGACCGCCGCCAGCGACCATTTTACTCTTAGTTGCAGCGCCATCGTATGCTCTCCACCACCCACGGACTGTTGGTAATCGGCTATCCGGCCGGGAAATCGGATCGAAGAATGAGATTCTCTAGGATTATGCAGGTGCTGTGCCGTCCCTCAGGAGCGACTGGCAGCGCCGCTTTTTGAAAAGCGCCGGAGCAAATTCGCCTTGGTCTGTTAAAGGGGCGGGAGAAGCAAAATTTTGCCCGACCTGGAAATTAGGGATCGGAAAGCTCGGGTGGGGTCGCGAGCCGGTAAAACCGGATGCGCTCGGCGGGAAGGATCGTTCCGCCGATGGCCACCGCGCCGGTGAAGCGCAATTCCCGGTTGGCTTCCCAGGGTGGCAAGGGACCGCGCGCCTGAGCGGAGCGGGGGTAGTAAAAATTTACCACCAGCGACAGGCCGTGACGGCGTTCCCAATCTGTCTGGATGAGCGGATTATCTTGTCCTTGTAAGGCGATGCGCGCGGCGTCCAGCGCGTGCCGCCAGCTCGTCGGATCTCGCGGGCATAGAAAATCCCGCGAAAACGGCGAGCGAACCGATAGGGCGGGATTGAATTGACCCCGCTTAAAAATCACCCCGGAAACGCCAGCGCCGTAACGTCGCCGCATTGCCGCCGCAGCCTCCCCCAAACGTACCCGGTTCATCGCCCCCCAGGCGATCGCCTGATACACCCGGCCATCCTCCGCAAAGCCGGTCGAGCGGCTTTCCGCATTGACCAAACGCGCCAGTAGCTCCGCTGGAGCCGGATGGGTTTTCAGGACGGCCTCGCCGATCGATTCCCGCGCACCGACCGTCAGGCACGGCGGCAGCGGTGCGGCGCTCGCCCGTTGCGGGAGAATCCCGGCGCCGATGATGATCAACGCTAAAGTAAACTGCTTGAAAGGCTGCACGGCGGTCTCCTGCTGGAAATTCTCCGTTCCAGCGGCTGAAGGGGTGTTGCCGGAAAGGTTATAGTGTGCCGGATTTGGAGCGGAGGGCTATTGGCTATGAGTGAAGTAACCGGATCGGGGGGCAGTTTCGATGCCGCGCTCGGGGCGCTGCGCCGTTATCTGATGGAAAAGGGTAACCTTTTTGATCGCGGCCCGTCTTATGAAGGCGATGGTAAGGTCTTGTCCAGCGTCAAACAAACCGTTCAGATGTATCGGGAGCTGGGTTATAGCAAACTGATGGAATTCGGCAATCCGCCGGTCTATGCGGTGTTGGCGCGCGGCCACCGGGAAATCCATATTTTTCAGCCGCGCGATCCCAAGGTGCGGGAATGGTTGGAGAACCGCGCGGCCCCCAAGAACGACCCCGCCATGGAAGCTTACTTGTTGGAAAGGGCCGGGTTGCGCGAGAGCGATTTACCGGTCGATGACACGCCCCGCCATTTCCATGTCAACGAAGTGGATGACGTATTCATCGCCAGTACGGACGATCCCGATTGAAGGGCGACGGGAATCGCTCGGGCGGGGCAAGGCGGAGAAGTTCGGCGCGAGCCTTAAGTTTTCCTTAAGCATTCGGCTAATTTTTTGTGGTTTATTTCAATAGCTTATTAAAGCTCTAATTTGTCGGTGCTACTCGGGTGCTACTCCGGGCAAGTGTGACTTTGTGGGTGTGGCGTGGTGCTGGAGTGGGTGGGGAAGTCGCACCGTCGGCTTCAAAGCCCGAAGCCGAAGCGTCGGGACAGCAGGGTTTTGCGGTGCCACAGACGCAAGCCGAGCGCGGTGCCGTCCACCGTGAAGCGGTGGCCGCGATACCGCAGGACGGTGCGGGTCTTGTGGGGGTGGGCCTCGCGGTCCAGTTCCGCCCGGTCGAACAGGCGGCGGACTTCGGCCGGGGTCAGCGGCGGGGGTTTGATGGGCATCGGTGCGGCGTTTGGCGGGAAGTTGGGGGGCGGCGGTGCCGCCCTCGGTCGGTGGCGGGCGGTTCAGCGGGCCGGCGGGCGGGGGTCTTGCGGCGTTTGGAACACCACCTCGTGGCGGTGGGCGATCCAGGCGGCTCCCGACAGCAGCGCGCCCATGACCCGTTCGAGCGGGACCTCGCCCTCGTGGAAGCCGGCGGCGGTTTGCAGCAGCAAGGCCAGAATTTGGTGGACCTTAAGTTCTTGGGCGGTGAGGACGGCCGGGTCCTCGCCGGCTGCAATCAGCCCATAGAGCGCGTAACCGGCTTGCCGGGCGGCGGGCGAGGGCGGTCCATCGTTGGGCCGGATGGTGGTTTTGACAACCTGTGGGCCGGCCATCGTCTTACGCCATCTTGACCGCGCCCGCCCAACCCACGGCGGCGACGGCCACGTCAAATCTAATCTTGAAGTGGATTACGTCGGTGTTGAAGTCTACTTTTTCTTCGGTTTCGGGCGTGTCCCGGCCGTTCAGGTAACCGATGCGGACCGCGGGCGCGACGGCCGGGTCGCTCAATAGATACCAGTCGTCGGGGTCTTGGTCGTCCAATCGCGGGTCGCTCACCACGACCAGGCCGCGCACCCATTCCGGCGTTTGTATTTCCGTGCTAGTTCCGGGGCGGTAGGTCATGGAGGCGACCAGGGCTTCGGCTTCCCCCTCGTGGCCGACCGGCACCACCAGGAAGCGGGGCGCGGTCAGCACGTAACCGCCGTTCGAGTCTTTTTGCCGGCGCATCAGGACGCGGGCGGCGTTCAGCCCCTCGATGGTGACGCCTTTGCCGCCGGTGTCCAGGTTGCCGTGGTCGGCGTGGAAAAGCGGTTTGCCATCGCTCATCGCGGGGTTGCTGGCGAGCAGTGCGAAGATCAAATCGCGCTCCAGCCGCGCGCCGCTGGTGGCGCTGTTGCGCAGGAGTTGGCCGATGCCGTCCTGGTCGTCGTTGATCATGGCCTCGCGGGTGAACGCCAGGCCGATCGCGTAGGTGGACAGGGTGTAGTCCATGCCGCTGTCGCTGATCGCGCCGTAGGTGATCTCGCCGCCCTCGTACTTGCGCACCAGTCCCGGCAGCGAAGACAGGTCGGCGATCTTGCTCGGCTTGAAGTCGGTCAGCGTCCCGCGCTCGGCCAGCGCGCGGTGCTCCAGGGCGATTTGCACCATGCGGGTGCTCAGCACCTTGTTGGCGCTGTCGGCCAACAGGTTCGGAAAATCCGATGTGGTCATCACCGCCTTGACGATGGCGGCGCGGCTCATCCCGACCGGGTTTTGGCCGCTGGCGCTCAGGATCATGCTCGCCAGATCGACCAGCCCGCTCCCTTTCAGGTCTTGTGCGGCGGGGTGGACCTTCTCCAGCCGTGCCCCCCATTTGATCGCCAGGGCGTCGCTGGCGGCGGATATAAACTCGCGGTGGCCGAACCCGCCGAACCCGACAGGGCTGCGGATCGCCCGCTCGGCCGCGTAAAACTCGCGGGCCAGCGGTCCGTGCGGCATGACGATGCTGGCGGTGACCGCATCCGCGCCGCCGGTGGGCGAGACCGCGTTCCAGCCGCCGATGGAGACGACGCCTTCGCCCTGCTTTTTCAGCAGCAACTTGCTCGCTTGTTCCACGGTGATGTTGGGGTCGTCCAAGCACATGGCCTGAACTTCGAGCAGTTCCGGTTGCCGGGCCAGCGGGCCGACCAGCAAGTTTTTGATGTCGCGGCGGCGGTTCTGCTCGCGGGCCAGCGCCTCGCGGGCGGCGGCGTCTTGAATGTGGACGATTTCGGCGTCGGTGGGGGGGGTGGCGGGTTGAGTCATGAGTTCTCTACACCTTGCGGGGGGTTGGAGCTGGCCCAGCCGGGCGGCGATCCGCCGGCCGGGGGTGATTTCATCGATCAGGCCGAAGGCCAGCGCTTCGGCCGGGGTAAACCAGTGGTCTTGGCCGTCTTCCAGCAACGGCGCGATGGCGGCGGGCGGTTTGCCGGTCTTGGCGCAGTAGGCTGCGATCATGCCTTGCATCATGGTGTCGAGCCCTTCGGCGGCGTTGCGCAGCGCGCGGGCGCTGCCGCTCGCGTCGCACCAGGGGGCGTGAACCATCAGCGAGGCGGTGTTGGCCATCGCAGCATGACCGGCGCACGGCAAAAGCGTGGCGGAACTGGCGGCGATGCCTTCGACTTCGACCCGCACGTCGCCGCGATGGGCGCGCAAGGCGTTCAGCATCGCCAGCCCGGCCGCCAGATCGCCGCCGTAGCTGTTGACGTGGACCGTGACGGCGGCGGTCGGCCGGCTTCGCAGAAACTCGCCCAGCGCGCGGGCGGTTTCGGGGTGATTTCGTCGTACACGAAAAAGCTGGGGGCGTTCATTTGGCAATGATGGGCGTTTTTCGCTGACATTAGAACCGGTTAGACGTCGGTGTCGGCGATGATGCGGTAAATCTGGCGGGCGGAAGTCGGCAGTTTCAGGCCGGTGTCGGCGGCGCGGCAGAGCGCCCCTCTGATCGGGTCGCCGCCGTCGCGTCCCGTCCAGCGGCGGATGACGGCGGCCAACTGTTCGGACCGCTGCCAGGGGCCGCCGTCGAAATGCCGCACGGCCTGGGCCAGCAGCCGGTTGCGCAAGGCTTCCCGTTCGCGGGCGCTCATCGCGCGCGGCAGGGTCTTCAAAGTCTCCTCGATCAGCTCGCGCGGGGCGTGGCCGGTTTCTTGGGCGACCAGCCACCGCAAGAATAAATCCTCAACGGCGCTCATCCTTCGTCCGCTTCCGGTTCGCTGTTGGCCAGACGGTTCAGCGCTTCGTGGACGTGGCTTTCGATCGGGGGGCGGTCGATGTCGATGCCGCCACGGCCGGCGGTGAGGTCCGTGTAATGGCGCACGAGCAGCTTGCGTGCGTCATCCGGCGACAAGCCTTCCGGTTCGCGTTTGACCAGACCCATGGCGTTGAGCGCGTCGGAAATAGCGGATTGATTCGGGCCGAGATGGTCGGCTATTTCCTGTTGAGTTGTCATGTAAGTACCTGATTATGTTACCACATGAGCGGCCATATCTGGCCCTGAGTCGGGGTCGCGATTTCCCGCATGTCGCCCTTTCTCGGGAGTACCTTTCGAAAGGGTGGCCGGAACCTGAACGGTTTCTCGATCTCGATCAAGCTTTTAACTCCTCGAACGTTCTTTCTGACAAATTTCTCCGGCTGGGTGAAACAGGGTGTCGAGGGTGTCGAGGGTGTCGAGGGTGACACGGTTTGAGGCGTTGCCAGTTCGCTGACAAATTTCGCCGGCTGGGGGAAACAGGGTGTCGAGGGTGTCGAGGGTGACACGGTTTGAGGCGTTGCCAGTTCGCTGACAAATTTCTGTCTCTTATACACATCTCCGAGCCCACGAGACCGTACTAGATCTCGTATGCCGTCTTCTGCTTGAAAAAATGATAGAAAAAAAATCATCGTGGCGTAA